>NZ_MCYD01001099.1:0-5048 GCF_002876325.1 Vibrio sp. 10N.261.52.A1 | reverse complement strand
ATTGAAGATGTTCTCGATGATGGATACCTCGACTGCCGAGCGTTGCATCACATACCGATAGCCAAACATCATTTCATTGGCAGCTTCTGATAACTCGGTTTCCCCATAATCAGCACCTTCATACCAACGATACTCTATGTGCAATTCGTGGTTTTCAATGAGTGTCAGCTGATAGCCTCCCAACCAAGACCATGTAACCTTTTTATGTGTAAAGTTGTTGTCTGAATCTCGATTAGACTGGTTCACAAACCCCAAGCTCGAATAGAAGGTATTGATATCGAGTTGGTATGCATAGTTGAGTTGAGCGCTTTGTTCTGTGCTGCTTCCTTTAAATGCTCCGTGATTGACGTTGTTATGGTAAAGCGATACACCAACAGATAATCCATGATTCTCTTTATCTATGACTTGGTATTGGGTGTAGAGCGTGAAAGCGCTGGTCAGTGTATCGCCAGAAAAGTCTCGAATGCTGATATCGTGCTCTGGAGCATAGATGTCGAACTGATGTCTGGCTTTTCGATCTCGTCCGGCTTGGTCGATGCTAAACAGTTCATGGAAGTTGATGGTGATCTTGTCTAGATGGTTGTTGGCGGCGAAAAGCCAGCGGTAATTCAGTTCTACTTGCCATTCAGGTGTTAATTGCCATCGTAGCCCTGTTTGAAGTTGGTTCTGATAATAATCTAAATGATAGTCGCGGGAGTTGGCCCAGATACTAGCGGCTGTTAAAGAGGTAAACAGTTCGAGCTTGTCCTCTTCGAGTGGGAAACCAGAGCGAAGCATTGGAGTGAGTCGAACGGATTGCAGTGGCGCTTGGGTATAACTGATTAAGGGCCCGTAGTCCTTATTGGCCCAAGCGCTCGGTACGCATGCCGTTGTGAGCATTATGAAGGGCAGGGGTGATGTAAGCGATAGAAAAATCCCTCGTTTTCCCATACATACCTCATCCTTATTTCGGCACACCTATATAGCTTAGTTCGAAATGACTAAACCGAAATAGCTAAGTTGATTTGGCTCGTTGTGAAAAGCGCTTCACATTATGGAGGTATAAAAGAGGCGATTCGAGTCTACTTAATCCGGGTGATAAAGGGGACTGAAGTGTCGGGAGATCCCCTCCGTCATTGTTATTTCATATTATTTCGTTACAATGCTCTGATACCCACGAGCGAGGCATCTGTATTTGCTTCTCCGTGGGTATATTTATTATGCATATATCCCCAATCAGCGTACTAGTTGATTGAAAGACATATATTAAACATTTTCATGTGTTGCTTGGTGTGCAACACCACTGTAAAGGACAAATAATGCCAATTATTACTCTTCCTGACGGTAGTCAGCGTCAATTTGACAACCCTGTATCAACTCTAGATGTTGCCCTATCAATCGGTCCTGGTCTTGCGAAAGCAACCATTGCTGGTCGTGTAGACGGCGAGCGTGTTGATGCTTGTGATCTTATCGAAAACGATGCAAGCCTAGAAATCATCACAGCTAAAGATGAAGTTGATGGCCTTGAGATCGTTCGTCACTCTTGTGCTCACCTATTAGGCCACGCGGTTAAGCAGCTTTTTCCAGAAGCGAAAATGGCGATCGGTCCTACCATCGACAACGGTTTCTACTACGATATCGACCTTGAGCACTCTCTAACGCAAGAAGATCTAGAAAAGATCGAAAAGCGCATGAAAGAGCTAGCGAAGACCAAGTACCAGGTTGTTAAGAAGAAAGTTAGCTGGCAGGAAGCGCGTGATGCTTTCGAAGCTCGCGGCGAAACATACAAAATGGAAATCCTAGACGAGAACGTTTCTAAAGACGACCGTCCAGGCCTATACCACCATGAAGAATACATCGATATGTGTCGTGGTCCACACGTACCACATATGGGTTTCTGTCAGCACTTCACACTACTAAACGTAGCGGGTGCTTACTGGCGTGGTAACAGTGACAACAAGATGCTTCAACGTATCTACGGTACTGCATTCCATGATAAAAAAGCGCTTAAAGCTCACCTAGTTCGTCTAGAAGAAGCGGCTAAGCGTGACCACCGTAAGATTGGTAAAGCATTGGATCTATTTCACATGCAGCAAGAAGCACCAGGCATGGTGTTCTGGCACCACAACGGTTGGACTATTTTCCGTGAACTAGAAGTGTTCGTACGTCAAAAACTGACTGAGTACGATTACCAAGAAGTAAAAGGCCCACTAATGATGGACCGTGTACTTTGGGAACGTTCTGGTCACTGGGACAAATACGCAGAAGCGATGTTTACAACGTCTTCAGAGAACCGTGAATACGCTATCAAGCCAATGAACTGCCCGGGTCACGTACAGATCTTTAACCAAGGTCTTAAGTCTTACCGTGATCTACCGCTACGTATGGCTGAGTTCGGCTCATGTCACCGTAACGAGCCGTCTGGCGCACTTCACGGCATCATGCGTGTTCGTGGCTTTACTCAAGATGACGCTCACGTATTCTGTACTGAAGACCAAGTTCAACAAGAAGTTAAAGCTTGTATTGAAATGGTTTACGACACTTACACAACTTTCGGTTTCGAAAATATCGTTGTTAAGCTGTCTACTCGTCCAGAGCAACGTGTAGGTTCTGACGAAATGTGGGACCGTGCTGAGGCTGACCTTAAGCTTGCACTAGAGTCAATGGAGATTGCATACGAGATTCAAGAAGGCGAGGGTGCGTTCTACGGACCTAAGATTGAATTTACTTTGCATGATTGTTTGGACCGTGCATGGCAATGTGGTACAGTGCAGCTCGATTTTGCATTACCAGAGCGTTTAGGTGCAACTTACGTAGGTGAAGATAACGAGCGTCACACGCCAGTTATGATCCACCGCGCGATTTTAGGTTCACTAGAGCGTTTCATCGGTATTCTTATTGAAGAATACGCTGGCTTCTTCCCAACATGGTTGGCGCCAGAACAAGCAGTTGTAATGGGCATTACAGACAAACAGTCTGAATATGTACAAGAAATTACGAAAAAACTGCAAAAAAGTGGATTTAGAGTCAAAGCAGACTTGAGAAATGAGAAGATTGGCTTTAAAATTCGCGAACATACTTTGAAACGTGTACCGTTCATGCTTGTGTGTGGTGACCAAGAAATGGAAGCCGGCGAAATTGCAGTACGTACACGTAAAGGTAAAGACCTTGGCAAGTTTAAAGTGGATGACTTTATTTCATACATCCAAGCTGAGGTTTCAAGCCGTAAGCTCAATCTGGAGGAATAGCTATTAAAGGCGGAAGACGTGGCCAACAACCGGCCAAACAAAACCAGCACCGTTTAAACGGTGACATTCGTGGCGTTCGTGAAGTGCGTCTAACTGGCGCAGACGGCGAAGCTGTTGGTGTAGTATCAATCGCAGAAGCGATGGAAGCTGCAAATGAAGCTGGTATGGATCTAGTAGAGATCAGCCCTAACGCCGAGCCGCCAGTTTGTCGTGTGATGGACTACGGTAAGTTCCTCTTCGAGAAGAGCAAAGCTGCGAAAGAGCAGAAGAAAAAGCAAAAGCAGGTTCAGATTAAGGAAGTTAAATTCCGTCCTGGAACTGATATTGGAGACTATCAGGTAAAACTACGCAACCTGACTGGTTTCCTTGAAGACGGCAACAAAGTGAAGGTAACAATTCGCTTCCGTGGCCGCGAAATGGCTCACCAAGACATCGGTGTTGACGTTCTTAATCGTTTGAAAGCGGATACTGAAGAATTTGCAGTAGTCGAATCTTTCCCAACGAGAATTGAAGGTCGCCAGATGATCATGGTATTGGCCCCTAAAAAGAAGTAATTAACGGCTTTGCAAGTAATTGAACCCTGCAGCCTCAGGTTGCGGGGTTTTATTCGCCCTAATTACTATGTTATTAACAACTCAACAATGCGGAGTTATTCATCATGCCTAAGATGAAAACCAACAAAGGTGCTGCTAAGCGTTTCCAGAAAACTGCTGGTGGTATTAAGTTTAAGCACGCTGGTAAACGTCACATCCTGACTAAGCGTACTACTAAGAACAAGCGTCAGCTACGTCCGAACTCGATCCTTCCTAAGTGTGAAGTTGCTCAAGTTCTACGTATGATGCCATACGCTTAATTCTTTTTAGTTTATAAATTCGTTTAGTTTAGGAGAAGCATAATGCCTCGCGTAAAACGTGGTGTACAAGCTCGTGCACGTCATAAGAAAGTTCTAAAACAAGCTAAAGGTTACTACGGTGCACGTTCACGTGTTTACCGCGTAGCTTTCCAAGCAGTTACCAAAGCTGGTCAATACGCTTACCGTGACCGTCGTAACAAGAAACGTCAATTCCGTCAACTTTGGATTGCACGTATCAACGCAGCATCTCGTCAAAATGGTCTATCTTACAGCCGTTTCATCAACGGTCTTAAGAAAGCATCTATCGAGATCGATCGTAAGATTCTTGCTGACATCGCAGTATTCGACAAAGCAGCATTCGCTGTTCTAGTTGAAAAAGCGAAAGCATCTCTATAATTTAGAGTTAGCTTTAAGGTTTAAGAAAAGGAGAACTTCGGTTCTCCTTTTTTATTGCCTGTAATTTATCCTCTAAAGATTCCCAACTCCTTCCTCCGTTAGTCTTGGGAATGACGAGATAAACTTCCGCATCTAATTTTTATTCGCTTGAACAAGCATTCTGGTATATAAACATCTACCTAACCTTTAATGCTAAGCGACTGAATAAATGACCGCACCAACCACTATGACGTTCTTCGAACGTTTCGAAGCTGACATCCTTTCTGGCAAAAAGACCATCACCATTCGCGATGAATCAGAGCGTGATTACCAACCGGGTAGCGTTGTTGAAGTATCAACGTTAGAAGAAGGGCGCGTATTCTGTAATCTTAAGATCATCAGCGTAGAACCGATTCTGTTCGATGAACTGGGTGAGTTCCATGCACAACAAGAGAACATGACGCTGCAAGTGTTGAAAGATGTGATTCAAGATATCTACCCAGGTATCTCTCAGCTTTACGTTGTTTCTTACGAGCTGGTTTAATCGCTAACAACGAACCTGTAGTGCTTTTCTTGGATAGATAGGAAGGATT
>NZ_MCYD01001098.1:0-4273 GCF_002876325.1 Vibrio sp. 10N.261.52.A1 | reverse complement strand
AATTAAGACTATTAAATAACATCTAAAAAGGAGGATAATTTGATATTAATGACCGATTCTATAATTTGCTCTAATGACCTATTCAGTTTCATTTCTCACGAGCGTTGAATGCATCAAAGCGTGTGATATTGGAAGCTTGATGCAAGGTAGATACAAGCGGTAATACACTCATTTTTAGACTCAGTAATGCTTTGGCTGTCTTTTGACTGCCTATGATTGACTCCAAACCCCAAATTGTCTCCCCTTCGAATACTTTAACCGCAGCACTTTGTTGGTTCATCTTGCCAAGAAATAACCAATCTAAGGTTCCATTCCGCCGATAGCGGTCTGATTGAATAGGAATGCAGCACTTTCCTGCAATTTATTTGTGATCTGGGTTGCACGCGTACCGCATACTATCAGATACTGAACAAAACTAACCTTCAGCCACAGTACACAGTTACCCGTAGACTGTTCAGGAAATTCAATGAGTTCAGATAATCAGCCAACCTACTTCTTTTTCGATTACGAAACATGGGGCGTGAGCCCAGCGAAAGACCGTCCAAGTCAGTTCGCCGGCGTTCGTACCGACCAAGATTTCAATATTATTGGTGAGCCATTGGTCATCTACTGCCAACCTCCTGCTGATTACCTTCCTGCACCTGAAGCTGCACTGATTACTCGCATCACTCCACAAAAAGCCATGTCTCAAGGCCTGCCGGAGCCAGAGTTCATCGCTAAGATCCATGCTGAACTTGCAAAGCCGAACACCACAAGCCTTGGTTACAACAGTATTCGATTCGATGACGAAGTCACGCGATACACCTGTTACCGTAACTTTATTGATCCGTATGCATGGAGCTGGCAGAACGGTAACTCTCGTTGGGACCTGTTAGATGTGATGCGTGCCGTACACGCCCTGCGTCCTGACGGTATTGTTTGGCCAGAAAACGAAGAAGGTTTCCCAAGCTTTAAACTGGAACATCTATCCGTGGCAAATGGTATTGAACACGAAAACGCGCACGATGCGATGGCCGATGTTATTGCAACTATCGAATTGGCGAAAAAGCTGAAAGCCGCACAACCTAAGATGTTTGATTATCTCTACAATATGCGCCACAAACGTAAGCTGAATGAGCTGGTCGACATCGTAAACATGACACCGTTAATGCACGTTTCAGGTATGTTCGGTCGTGACTGCAATTACACAAGCTGGATCGTTCCTATGGCTTGGCATCCAACCAATCAAAATGCGGTTATCGTGGTGGACTTGGCAAAAGATCCTAGCCCTCTGCTTGAGCTAGATACTGATGAGCTCAGAGAGAGGCTTTACACCAAGCGCAGCGACCTGAATGAAGACGAGCTACCAGTGCCAATTAAGCTGGTTCTACTCAACAAGTGCCCTATTCTAGCGCCAGCAAAAACGTTAACCGCTGAAAATGCTGAAACCATTGGTATTGATCGTCAGCAGTGTTTGAAGAACCTAGCGATCCTACGCGAACACCCAGAAATTCGCGAAAAACTGATTGGCTTATATTCACAGGAACGTGAATACGAAAAGAGCGACGATGTAGATACACAGCTTTACGATGGCTTCTTCTCACCGGCAGATAAAACCGCGATGAACATCATTCGTGAGACTGACCCAAATAACTTAGCAGCATTAGACGTCACCTTCAGTGACGAACGTATTAAGCCTTTGTTGTTCCGTTACCGCGCACGTAACTTCCCATGGACGCTAGATGAATCCGAGCAACTTAAGTGGGCAAACCATTGTCGTGAGTTTTACGAAAGCCGCTTAGAAGAGTACATGCTCAACCTAGAGAACCTCGCACACGAACATGAAAGTGACGAGAAGAAAATGGCTATCTTGAAAGCGGTGTATCAATACGTAGAAAAGCTAGCTAGTTAACCCATTATCGAGAGATGTAAAACCTTGAAAGAAAGATTGATCAAACTCGTTTACTGCTTAATCTCCTTCACCTTAATCATAGGTGCTCTCACTGCAGGCAACGCGTTACAGCAATACTTAGATACCTCAATCCCAGGCAGTATTTTTGGCATGTTAATTCTGTTCACTGCCATGGTGATTGGTATTGTGCCGGCACACTGGGTACAACCTGGTGCTAGCCTAATTATTCGTTTGATGATTTTACTGTTTGTCCCGATCAGTGTCGGGCTTATGGAGCACTTTGACATGCTGATCGCTAACGCACTGCCGATTATGGCGAGCGCGGTGGGCGGCACACTCATCGTATTGGTATCTTTGTCATGGTTCTTAGACCGCTTGCTGGCGAGAGGTAAATAACCATGTGGATTCTATTAACTATGGTGGTGTTTCTGTTTGCCCGTTGGGTAAGTCAGAAAGTGAACTCCCCGCTATGTAACCCGCTTCTAATAAGCATTGGCATCATCATTCCAATTCTGACGTTCTTTAAAGTCCCGTTCGAGACCTACTACGCAGACAATACTTGGATTACGTACATGCTTCAGCCAGCGGTTGTCGCCCTAGCTTATCCTTTATATGAGCAGCTACCTCAAATTCGAGCTAACTGGCGAATCATAACCTTTGCATGCACACTGGGTAGTGTGATGTCGATGACCACAGCGGCAATGATTGCCGTCGCTTTCAAAGCTGACCTAAGTTTGATTGCGAGTCTATTGGGCAAATCAGTCACCACACCCATTGCAATGGAAGTATCAAGCCATCTTGGTGGTGAAGCGGCTATTGCTGCAATACTGGTTCTTATCGTTGGTTTATTCGGGGCAATTTTTGCTTACCCTATCTACAATCTGATTGGTATTAAGAGCCCTATTGCTAGGGGTTTAACCATGGGCACGGTTTCTCACGCGTTAGGTACGGCGACTTGTGCCGAAAAGAACCAAGAAGATGCGGCTTTCAGTTCACTGGCGCTAGTGCTTTGTGGCGTTATCACCTCAATCATCGCACCTAGCGTGTTTGGCATGGTCGTCTGGTTTTATTCATAGCGGAAGTGCTCACAAAACGTATCAGCCCAAGCGCAGCCCTGTTGATTTCAGTGTTTGCTTGGGCTTTTTATTGCCATTTATTCAGCTAATCACCGGAGATTTTGAACAATAAGTGCGATATCAGCTGTAAAAATGGTCCTTGCAATCGATTTCAAGTGTGACCTCACTCTAATTATGCAAACCAATGTAACAACAACAATACAATGGTGATCTTTATCACAGAAAATTCCTGAGCATTGCATAAACTTAAAGCCTAAGGTCAATTAAGGATTCAACATGAACAGTCGTATTACCCTGGCGCTGGAAAGTGCTCCATCATCAATGAAAGCGCTTTTAAGTGACATCGTATTAGCAGACAACTTTGACGCGACATTGTCTCCAGAACAGTTCTCTAGCCTGCGTCAAGCAAGCGGCTTAGCGGATGACGAACTACGCATCGCACTACTTCCTTTTGCTGCAGCGTATTCATACGCTCCGCTATCTGACTTTTACGTTGGCGCGATCGTGCGTGGTTTGTCTGGTACTTTGTACTTTGGTGCAAACCTTGAAATCGCGGGTGCGCAACTTGGCCAAACCGTACACGCAGAGCAATCTGCAATCAGCCACGCTTGGATGAAAGGCGAGCGAGGCATCTCGGACATCACAATTAACTTCAGCCCTTGTGGTCACTGTCGTCAATTTATGAATGAGTTGACTACAGCGAAAGAGCTTAAAGTTCAGCTGCCACAGCGTGATGAAATGTCACTACAAGAGTACCTACCTGATTCATTTGGACCTTCTGATCTTGGTGTAACAACAGGCTTAATGTCTGAGCTCGATCATAAGTACACGACAGAAGAGACCACTCCTATCGTAGTTGAAGCATTAGCAGCGCTTAATCGCAGCCATGCGCCATACACTAAAAATTTAAGTGGTGTGTCGCTCCAGCTAACAACTGGTGAGATCTTTACTGGTGCTTACGCTGAAAACGCAGCATTCAACCCTAGCCTTCCACCGCTACAAGTTGCGCTGATTCAACTAAAACTTGCGGGCTTCGATTTTGAACAAATTGAAAGCGCTGCATTGGTTGAAATCGCCGAGGGTAGTATCAGTCACCTAGCGGATACGCAATCTACATTAGAAGCGATTAATCCTGACATTCCAGTGACTTACTTAGCAATCTAAGTACATCTAATTAACAACCTTTTAAATAAGCAGCCCATTTTTATAGGGCTGCTTTTTTTATGCTTGTAATTAACACCACAACTTACGCAAACGTTTGCTTTTGTTTCTAACGTTTGCCAAAAGACGCGATATTGGTGTGAAA
>NZ_MCYD01001097.1:0-295 GCF_002876325.1 Vibrio sp. 10N.261.52.A1 | reverse complement strand
CCAAATTGTTAAAGAGCAGATTTTCTAATGAAAACCATTTTTAAGAACACTTAGCAAATGTGCTTAAAGATGGTGGGCGATACCGGGCTCGAACCAGTGACCCCCTGCTTGTAAGGCAGGTGCTCTCCCAACTGAGCTAATCGCCCATGATAGTTTTGATTCCTTCATGGAGAAAGAATGGTGGAGCTATGCGGGATCGAACCGCAGACCTCCTGCGTGCAAGGCAGGCGCTCTCCCAGCTGAGCTATAGCCCCATATTTTTATTTCCTTGGGAGGAAATGGTGGGTCGTGCAGG
>NZ_MCYD01001096.1:0-581 GCF_002876325.1 Vibrio sp. 10N.261.52.A1 | reverse complement strand
AAAAATGGATGTACCTGAACATCTATATAATCTCGGTGAGGTTTACAACTTGTGTATTGCTCGTGGCACCTTGACGGCTGAAGATCGCTTCAAAATCAATGAGCATATGTTGGGCACAATCAAAATGCTTGAAAACCTACCATTCCCGAAAGAGTTAAGCCGTGTACCGCGTTATGCTTCCACTCACCATGAAACGCTAAAAGGTACAGGCTACCCAAGAAAGCTGACTGCCGAAGACCTTTCTATTCCAGAGCGTATCCTAGTTATATCGGACATTTTTGAGGCGCTGACCGCTGCTGATAGACCTTATAAGAAAGCGAAGCCAATCAGCGTTGCCATCGACATCATGCACAAAATGGCTTTGGATGAACATATCGACATAGAACTGTTTAGGCTGTTCCTAACGAGTGGGACCCACATTCGATACGCTGAAACGTATTTGAAGCCAGAGCAAATAGACAGCGTCGACTTGTCGAAATATCTCCAGAAAAGTGCTGCAGCTTAATACACCTAAATTAAAAGGTGCTTCCTACTCGATACAAGTTAGGTGAATACGCGGCCTACCTTTAACCTTTCAGGAC
>NZ_MCYD01001095.1:0-1296 GCF_002876325.1 Vibrio sp. 10N.261.52.A1 | reverse complement strand
TCCTTGAAGCGATCGAGAACATCAAAGATGAGCTGCGAGATCGTGCCCAATATCTGAAAGACAATAATAAGCTTCTCGAAGAGCAACGCATCTCGCAAAGAACTCAATTTGACATCGAGATGATGACAGAGCTTGGTTTCTGCTCGGGCATTGAAAACTACTCACGTTACTTGAGTGGTCGTGCTGAAGGTGAAGCGCCTCCAACATTGTTCGACTACTTGCCTGATGATGGTCTGCTGATCATCGATGAGTCACATGTTACCGTGCCGCAAATCGGCGCGATGTATAAAGGTGACCGCTCACGTAAGGAGACCTTGGTTGAATTTGGTTTCCGTCTACCCTCTGCGTTAGACAACCGACCAATGAAGTTCGATGAGTTTGAATCGATTGCCCCACAAACGATTTTTGTTTCAGCAACGCCAGGTAATTACGAGCTTGAAAAGTCCGATGGTGAGGTTGCTGATCAGGTTGTCCGTCCAACAGGTCTGTTAGACCCGATTATTGAAGTAAGGCCAGTAGCGACTCAGGTTGATGACTTGTTGTCCGAAATCAGAATACGTTCAGATAAAGATGAGCGTGTATTGGTGACGACGTTAACTAAGAGAATGGCAGAAGACCTAACTGAATATCTCACAGAACACGGTGTGAAAGTGCGTTACTTACACTCAGATATCGATACTGTAGAGCGTGTAGAGATTATTCGAGATCTCCGCTTGGGCGAGTTTGATGTGTTAGTGGGTATTAACTTACTTCGTGAGGGTTTGGATATGCCTGAGGTATCGCTGGTGGCGATTCTGGATGCTGACAAAGAAGGTTTCTTGCGTTCTGAACGCTCTCTGATCCAAACGATCGGTCGTGCAGCTCGTAACCTTGAAGGTAAGGCTATCCTATACGGTGACTCAATCACTAAATCGATGAAAAAGGCGATTGATGAAACAGAGCGACGTCGAGAGAAACAGCAGGCTTATAACGAGGAGCAAGGTATTACTCCACAAGCTCTGAAGCGTAACATTAAAGATATCATGGAGTTGGGTGATATCACTAAGTCGAAGCAGCAACGTCAATCTAAACAGGTGCCATTGTCTAAGGTGGCAGAGCCTTCACAGAGCTATGCTGTGCTGACGCCACAACAACTCGATAAAGAGATCAGTAAGCTGGAAGCGGCGATGTACCAACATGCTCAAAACTTGGAGTTTGAGTTGGCGGCGCAGAAACGTGATGAAATCGAGCAGCTGAGAAAGCAGTTTATTACTAATAGCTAAACGTCGACTACTTTGGTCAAACCTTCCTTTTGAT
>NZ_MCYD01001094.1:0-2569 GCF_002876325.1 Vibrio sp. 10N.261.52.A1 | reverse complement strand
CGTGATAACAGTATTAACTATGCGGTTGAGCAGGCGAAAGAGAAGAACAACGAAATCTCAGTGGTTCAGATTCAAGAAGCGACAGTACAGCTGCATGAAGCGAAAGATGTACTTGGTGACGAAATGCGTGACAAGATTAAGTTCCTTGATATCCGCAAAACGCCGGTTGCTATGTCTTTCAGCGCAAAAGCAGGTCAGCCATTTACGGTGACTGTGAAGACAGAAAAAGAGAACTTCACCCTGCAATCTAAATCGCTGCTTAATGCAACAGAAGAGAAAGCGATCACTCAAGAGCTACTTGAGAAGCGATTCAAAAACGTGAAGAGTGCGGTTCACACACTAGAAAGCCAAGATTTCAGCGAAGTGGACCCTGGGCTAGTGATTCCGTTGAAAGAAGTGTCTGACCTTAAAGACGAAATTGACTTCATTCTAAACGGTTCTGTTGAAGTGATTAAGCACGTTGAAGTGCCAGCACTACCACAGCACCCTAAAGTGAACGAGAAGCCGACTATGTCGATGCTTATCGCTGACGTTGCAGACTTGCACCTATGTGATGTGACGGACGCGGACGTTTACTTCAAGCTCCCAGAAAGCTTTAAGAAGCGTTGTAACAAATACATCGATATCTTAGCGGCAAACCCACGTTTGATTCCGTGGTTCCCAGCAGTATTGATTGGTAAGGACTACGACGAAGCTGTTCGTATTCTTGAAGTCGTTAAGCCTGCTCGCATCGTGACTAATAACACGGGTATGGCATACAAGGCTTACGAAATGGGGATCGAGTGGGTTGCAGGTCCATTCATGAACACGACAAACTCTCACGCACTAGTGACGCTTAAAGAGGAGCTAAACTGTGCGGGCGCGTTCATTTCGAACGAGATCAACAAAGGTCAGATTCGTCATATTCGCCGCCCAGAGAACTTCAAACTGTTCTACAGCATTTACCACCCAATCTTGATGATGACTAGCCGCCAATGTTTCTTCCAAAGAACAGTAGGCTGTAACAAACCAAGCATCGAAGCAGGTTGTATGTTGAAGTGTGAGAAAGCGACCACGATTACTAACGTAAAAGGTATCTCGTTCGCGGTTGATAAACAGAAGGGTGGCTACCCAAGCATTTACAACCATGAGCAGTTCCTAAACCATGACGCTGTAACGGATTTCTCTGGCCTGTTTGACGAATTCTTTATAGACCTAACCAACATTGGCGCGGGTTCTAAAGAAGTTCAAGACAAGGTAGAGCTGATCAAGCACTTCGAAGGTTTAATCAACGGCGTTGAAGGCTCACAACAACACCTAGAGCAACTAGTCGAGATCCGTACTAACGCTCAGTACGTTCAAGGTTTATAGGGTCCAAGGTTTATAGGGTTAAAAGTCTATAGCGGTAAAGTTCTTTAGGGTTCGCGGCTATAGGGGGGGAAGGTTTATAGCTCTCAATACCTATATCCCAAAGCTAATAGGCTCAAAAAACCAAACAAAAAGCCACTCAAACGAGTGGCTTTTTCTATATCTGAGGTTTCTAATTCGGTCTGAATTAACGAGTCGTTTATTCCGCTACTGCTTCTTGTTTGAAGCATGGGCTTTTTAGCGTGTTCATTCGTTCAATTTCACTGGTTAGACGCAGTGACAGCAGCGCTTTTTGGTTCGATGCAAAGTCAAACATCACGATAGTCGCGGTACCGACAGTCGTAAGCTTTTGCTGCGCTTTACTGACGATCGCGTATTCCATAGTAAAGCGGTCGTCTTGAATGTCGGTGACTCGTGAACCCACCATCAAAGTATCAGGGTAGGTGACAGGTCGGAAATATTTACAATAAGTGTCGCCAAGAACAGGACCAACCTTAGTGATTGCCATCTCTTCCATCAGTTCTACGTGCTTAAAGAAATCTAAGCGAGCGGTTTCAAAGTAGCGAAAATACACAGCGTTGTTGACGTGATTGAGTGCGTCCATTTCTCCCCAAGCGACTGGGATTTCTGTTACTACCGGGTAGTCAGATAATAGTGCTTCCATGCGAACTCTCTTATTGTTATTTATCCTTCATTGGAATAAAAACCCTACCGCTAATTTAACAAAACTGCAACACATGTGATTTAAGTTTTTGAAGCCAGAAATCACACGTTGTCAGAGACTTGGCTGTTAGCTATTAGTTGGTTCGTCACTCAGGTGTTTGAATTGGAGTTCAACCAAGCGTTGGTATAGTTCACAGCTATTGATGAGCGACTGGTGGTTACCGATGTCTACAAGCTGTCCTTGATCGAGCACCGCAATTTGGTCTGCGTGTTTGATTGTTGATAAACGGTGGGCGATGATGATCGTCGTTCTGCCGCGCATTAATTCTTCCAATGCCTGCTGAACATGATGCTCACTTTCGCTGTCTAGAGCGCTTGTTGCTTCATCCAGTAGTAAGATGTTGGGATCTTTCAAGATGGCACGCGCGATGGCAATACGCTGACGTTGACCACCAGACAGCCTTACGCCGCGCTCTCCTAGGAAACTATGGTACCCATCTGGTAGGTTCTGAATAAACTCGTGAGCGTGCGCTTTTTTCGCCGCTTCAATCACTTGCTC
>NZ_MCYD01001093.1:2092-2616 GCF_002876325.1 Vibrio sp. 10N.261.52.A1 | reverse complement strand
TCTAATATAGCTGTTAGCTTTCAAGGAGGAAAATTGAGCGTAAGTGACTATATCAAAGAGGTTCGTTCTAAGATTGGAACAATGCCACTTCTTATCCCCGGCGTTGCGGGTGTCATTTTAAATGAAAATAAAGAGCTACTACTTCAGCAAAAATCAGATGGCAAATGGAGCCTTCCTGCTGGAATGATTGAACCTCAAGAGTCGCCAGTGCAAGCATTGATCAGGGAAGTTCGCGAGGAAACAGGTTTGGCTGTAAAAGTAGATCGCCTACTTGGTGTATTCGGCGGTGAGGGTTTTGGTTTTACATACCCAAATGGTGATCAAGTTGAATACACAGTTATCATGTTCAAATGTGTAGTAGAAAGTTGTTCTCAATCCGCACTCGATGATGAAACGATATGCCTTAAATGGTTTTCAAAAGGTAATATGCCAAGGCTTGAGCTGCCTTACCCGTTGGATTGTTTATTTGCAGAAAATGATTCAGCGTACTTCGTTGGCTAGAAAGCTAACAAATTGTTCAAGAG
>NZ_MCYD01001093.1:0-1306 GCF_002876325.1 Vibrio sp. 10N.261.52.A1 | reverse complement strand
ACGCGTGGCATTTTTACTATGCGTTAGTTTTAGTGGTTAAGGTGGTATGCGGAGGCATCGGCATTGCGTGCCTCACACCTTAACAAGGCGTTATGTGCTTTAGAGGAAAATATACATGGAAGTAGTAGAAGCTAGCCCTGATTTAGCTCCAATGTTAGCTAGTTATGCGAAAGAATGCTTCGATTCAGGTATCCCAAAATACGAAGATGTTGAGCTAAACCCTGAAGTCTATTTGTCTGGTTTGGTTGAGAGGTCTAAGGCAACCTCCGAATTACCAAATGGGTATTTACCAAGTACAACGTACTACTGCATTTCAAACTCTGAAATCCTAGGTGCTATTCGAGTTCGCACTGGGACTAATGCGAACGTAGAGAATGTAATAGGGCATGTTGGTTACGAGACTAAGCCATCAGCTCGTGGTAAAGGTGTTGCTTCGTTTCTTCTGGCTTGGGTGCGCGACAATGCTGTAAATGACTCGGTTATTGTTACCTGTTCAATTGATAACCCAGCATCTCAAAAGGTTATAGAAAACTGCGGTGGCGAATATCTGGGTAACTATACAGATGATAATGAAGGTACAGTAAGGCGCTATCGTTTAGCACGCACATAACAAGCAATTCAAGCTGATTCGCAACGCTCGGCACTTTAGGTTTCAACTTGTTTGGTGATTACGGTGCAGTGTTTTAGTAAGGTAGCAGCGTTGCTCACAACTTAATTGGGCGTTAGGCATCAAGGAGTCATTGTGAAAGTTGGTGATATGAATATTGGTGAATTAAAGCCAATCCCAGAACCGGAGTTATGTGACGAAAAGGAAGTTTTTGCCTTTTTTGGGTTAGCTTCGTTCAATGCCCAGTGCGCTGAAAAAGCCCTAGTAAACTTCGCGATGGGTTATAAAGTCGTCGACAATTCAGCACTGAATCAAGAAGAGTGGTTAGAAATATATAATGGGTTAAATTCCCATACATTTGGTCGTCTATTGGGACAAGTTAAGAAGAAAGTTGATCTACCTTATGAGTTAGTAACACACCTTGAAGCTACTCTGAAAAAGCGTAACTGGCTAGCACACGATTTCTTTTACGATTATGCAATGCATATGTCAGATACTGATGGTCGCAAAGAAATGATCACTGAACTCCAGAACTTGATACACATGTTCCAAGTTGCTGATCACGCGGTAGAAAAACTGAGTTTGAAAGTGTGGGAAACAATGGGGATTACCGAAGATTGGCTACAAAATGAAGTTGCAACTCAACTTAAAGAGTACCATTCGGGAAAAGATGCCTAACAAACTGTTTAAGAGTGATTC
>NZ_MCYD01001092.1:0-1474 GCF_002876325.1 Vibrio sp. 10N.261.52.A1 | reverse complement strand
GTTTATAGTCGCTAACATTGTTGAGATAATTATAATAAAAATAAAACGTTGGCTATATGATCAAATTTGACCCTATAACAAATCGTATTTATAACGACGATCGTTCCATTAAAATTGGATATCGAGAAACACGAGTCTTAGAGCTTCTTCTTAAACACGCGCCCGATATTGTGAGTAAGCAAGATATTATTAACTACGCTTGGGGTAACGAATTCATAGGGGATACTTCTCTCGCGAAAAGTATCAGCTTGCTGCGCCAAAAGTTCGTTAAGCTTGGGACCAAAGATTCACCAATAGTGACAGTTCCAAAGGTCGGTTACCGCCTCATAGACCATTGTGTTTGTATCGAATCTACTGTGGACGATACAAGCATTGCTGCGCCTGAAGATACAACTCCGCCGTTGCCTTTACCTGACAGCGAAGTTAAGGCGACCTCAGGCGAAAAGCACAACGGAACCCAAGCACTGTCCGTCTATCATAAAATTGCCTATTCAAAGAATCTTGTGTGCTATTTTACTGCTAGCGTGCTGCTAGCAGCATCAATCGCGTTGGCATTCAGTAAATTTCACGACAAGAGTCTCCATGAAGTCAAACCTTCTGATCGTCTGACCGAGTATTGGATAGGTCAACTACAGATATATCAAGACCCTCAAATGACCCTAACCCCAGAGTTGAAAAGGATTCTTAACAAGTATCAATGTGACTGTATTGCTTACATCAGCGAAGAACCTGGCTATTCTGAACTTGCGATACTCAATAAAGTGACTCGTAAATCAGTGAATATTTTTTACAACCCATCACAACTGGACAAAGCCAGTAAAGAGATTGAGCTATTCCTAGAAAAGGGGTCATTATGATGCCATTTATTGCCGTCTTCTCCGCACTAATCTTGTTTGCAAGCGTATGGAGTATTCCTGATTCTCACAAACTTGAAGATCACAGTTACCAACATAGTATGATCGATTTACTCGCTGAAGATAACGTATTGCGAAGCGATGGGTTCACTAAAATTAGGGACAACAAAGTACTGCATATCGTCTCCATTCAAGACGACAAAATACCAAACCCTATCGTTCTTCGCTTCCAGGGAAATGTGGGATACTCTAAATCATTCAGTTTTGCGATTGCTGGCACGATAGACTTACTGTCTGTACAAAAGATAAATGAGGCAATGAATGACAACTTGTTATCACCATACCTTTTGTTGAACAATGATCCACTAACGTTGAATATTGATATTTTAAGCACCAATGAAGCATTTGCCATTATTCGGAGTTGCAATACAGGACGTACCCAGCTTTTAGCCAAACGCTGACTTCTACGGTTAACCCATAGTAAATTCTCTTCAAACCATATTTTATTAAAATGGATTTCGACTCAGTTCGAAATCCTCCCCTCTTCTATCCCTTATTTATCTAACTTTCCATCCTTAAAACTAACACGTCTCATAATTGAAAAATCCTCTATATTAGAC
>NZ_MCYD01001091.1:0-3948 GCF_002876325.1 Vibrio sp. 10N.261.52.A1 | reverse complement strand
ATGATAGTGATCGTAGCGCCTACGCTTACTTTATCCATCACGATGTGCGCGCCTTTCAGACGGCCATCAACACTTGCTTTCACATAACCATCTTCCAATGTAATGGTTGCACCTAGTTGCTCTAGGCCATGGATATGCAGATCAACAGGGCGAGCACCAATTGCACAACCGCCAGGAAGTGACACTTGGCCTTCACCAAAACGAGCAACTAAAGGCCCCAAAGCCCAGATAGAAGCACGCATTGTTTTTACTAAATCGTAAGGCGCACAAAATTCATTAATTTCGCTGCCATCAACGTGAACGCTACCATTACGTGATACTTTCGCGCCTAAACGCTTTAGCAGTTCCATCGTAGTATCGATGTCACGTAGGTGAGGAACGTTACTTACTTCTACTGGCTCTTCAGCAAGAATTGAAGCAAATAGGATTGGTAGCGCTGCGTTTTTTGCGCCAGAGATCGTCACTTCACCGCTTAGCGGCTTGTCTGATCCAATAACTCGAAACTTTTCCATCATAAACCTTAAAGTGACATCAGTTTCTTATCACGTTCCCACTCTTCCGGCGTGAATGCCTTGATAGAAAGAGCATGGATGTCATTGCGTTGAATGTATTCCATTAGTGGGCCGTAGATTAGTTGCTGCTTCTTAACTCGATTCATGCCGTCAAAACATGGATCAACCGCAACAACTTCGTAATGACTGCCTTCACCTTTCACGATAATCTCTTGAAGGTTCAGTGCCTCTGCTAATAATTCTTGTACTTTTGTGCTGTCCACAAATAGCTCCTGCCTAATTTTTTATGTGTTCTGCCATCATTGGCTGGATATTGCTCAATTGGAACAACGTTCGTAATTGTTCTGGCACGAAACTGAGCATTATATGACAGTTTTGATTTTTTGCATGCTCTAATAAGTGAATTAGCATCACCATTCCTGCTGAATCGACTCGATTTATATGGCTAAGGTCAATTTCAACGCTCGATTCCGTTGTTTGCCACTTTTCCAATATACGCCAGATTGCAGGAACGCTGTCTCGGTCGATATCTCCGAGAAGCTGATACTCTATAGAGCTTAGCGCTTGCCATTGAGATTGGCTCATTATTTATTACTCTCAAAGCGAATCGGCTGTGCAGCCAGTTTCTCTAGCTCGTCAGCAACCGCTAAGATACCGTCTTGACGAATCTTAGTATTCCACTCTGATTGCTTGCTCGACAGCAGGCTAATCCCTTCCGCAACCATATCAAATGCTTTCCACTCGCCAGACTTTTTGTCTTTACGAAGTTTGAATTCCAATTTGATGTTAGGTCTTGGCGTATCAATGATATCAACCTTGATATTGGTGATACGGCTGTCTGCTTTAATTTTTGGTTCAGGGCCAAACTCGATGGTTTGGTCCGTGTATTGAGTTAACACTTGTGCGTATGAAGACACTAGGTACTTGCGAAATGCATCGATAAATACACGCACATCTTTTCTATCCGCGCCTTTCAAGTTTGGCCCCAGCAACTTAAGTGCTGCATATTGAGCATTCACATAAGGCATCAACTCTTCTTCCACGATCACTTTGAGTAATTCTGGATCTTTGTGGACATTGTCTTGTTCGCTCTTCAAACGCTCAAATGCCACCTCAGCGACTTGCGTCATCATTTGGTAAGGCTGCGTTTTATCAATAGTTGCATCCGCAAAAGCTTGAGTTGAAACCAACAAGGCCATTACAGCGAAAAACCCTATTTTCAAGTGTTTCATCGTTTTCAACATCATCCTATTCCTCAGCTTTATTGTCATCAGAGCCGCCAACGCTATACAGCACTTGGCCAATCAAATCTTCGAGTACCAATGCCGATTTAGTGTCTTCAATCGAATCACCATCAACCAACATCTCTTCATCGTCAAAAATGAAGCCTGGAACTAAACTGATGTACTGCTCACCGATTAAACCTGACGTTAAGATTTGAGCACTAGAGGTATCAGGAAACTGTGAATACTTCGCATCAATCGACATTTCAACCACAGGCAGATAGCTTTCGGTATCAAGCTCAATGCTTTTCACACGACCAACAACTACGCCACCAACCTTCACTGGAGAACGAACTTTTAGGCTACCAATGTTGTCAAAGGTCGCTTTCAGATTGTAAGTATGGTTTGAACCCAGCCCTTTTACGTCAGCGACTTGAAAGATCATGATTAAGATTGCGCAAATTCCGGCTATAACAAAGGTGCCGACCCATAATTCTAACTTTCGAGTTTGTTGCATGATTAATTCCCAAACATCAATGCGGTAAGAACAAAATCTAGCCCTAATACCGCTAGAGAAGAGTGTACTACTGTACGTGTGGTTGCTTGACTAATACCTTCAGAGGTCGGTACCGCATCATAACCATTGAAAAGAGCGATCCAAGTTACGGTGATAGCAAAGACCATGCATTTGATCATGCTGTTACCGATATCTCGACCTAGCTCAACAGAAGACTGCATCGCAGACCAAAAGCTGCCGTGGTCAATGCCTTTCCAATCAACACCGACTAACTGGCCGCCCCAAATACCGACCGCCATAAAGATCATCGCCAGTAGAGGCATAGAGATAAGTCCAGCCCACAAGCGTGGTGCAATAATGCGCTTTAGAGGATCAACGGCCATCATTTCTAAACTGGAGATCTGCTCCGTTGCTTTCATCAAACCGATTTCAGCGGTCAGTGCTGAACCCGCGCGACCTGCAAACAGCAGCGCCGTGACCACAGGGCCAAGCTCTCGTAGTAATGAAAGCGCGACCATTTGGCCAAGGTTGCCCTCAGCGCCGTAGTCAATTAACACGACATAACCTTGCAGGCTTAATACCATGCCAATGAACAAGCCCGAAACTAAAATAATAGCCAATGACTGAACGCCAACGCTATAAAGTTGTTTAACTAATAAAGGGAAGTTTTTTAGTCGCGGGATGCCAAACAAAGCCCCGAATAACATCAGGCTTGCTCGACCAAATGACTCACAGATCGCAAGTGTTCGCTTACCGACACCTGCAATAGTTTTAGCAATCATATTAAAACAAATCCTTTTCAAGACTTTGCGCTGGGAACCTAAATGGCACAGGGCCATCAGCTTCGCCTTGCAAAAATTGCTGCACTCTCGGATCGTCATTGTTGTACAACTCTTCCGGTGACCCAGCAGCAATGATTTTGCCATCTGCGAGTAGGTAAACCCAATCCGCGATACTCATCACCTCAGGAACATCATGAGAAACGACGATAGACGTTAAGCCCAAGGCTTGATTGAGGTTGCGAATAAGTTCAACCAACACACCCATTGTAATTGGGTCTTGGCCGACAAAGGGCTCATCGTACATGATCAGTTCTGGATCCAGTGCAATAGCACGCGCCAATGCGGCACGCCTAGCCATTCCGCCAGACAACTCACTCGGCATTAACTGCGCTGCACCACGTAATCCTACAGCCTCAAGCTTAAGTAAAACGATGGTACGAATAAATTTTTCGTTAAGTTCAGTGTGCTCACGCAGTGGAAACGCCACATTATCAAAGACATTGAGATCCGTAAAAAGTGCACCCGATTGAAAGAGCATGCTCATTTTTTTACGTGCTTGATAAAGCTTTCGACGAGATAGAGTTGGGATATTGTCGCCATCAAACCAAACTTCACCGTTATCTGGAGGCAATTGTCCACCAATCAAACGCAGTAAAGTTGTTTTACCGATCCCTGATGGCCCCATGATGGCAGTAATCTTGCCTTGAGGGACCTCTAAACTGATGTCGTCAAAAATAACGCGATCACCGCGTGAGAAGCTAAGGTTCTTAACTTTTACAAGTTCAGTATTCGACATACTCTTGTAGTTTCCTTGCTTTAAAAAACGCCAATTATGGCTGCAATAATAATGAGTCTACTTTAGAATTAAAAGCACTGTTCAATTAATTCATATTAAACAGGAATCTATGCAGGGA
>NZ_MCYD01001090.1:0-1272 GCF_002876325.1 Vibrio sp. 10N.261.52.A1 | reverse complement strand
GATTCTGTAGTTGACCCGATCTAGTGGACACCTTCAATAGTAATTGGAGGTGTTTATGCCAGCTTATAAATCAGGTAAAAAAACTCAACAATATCTTACGGAATTTAAGGTAACTGCTGTCCGACTTTCGCTTCGAGAAGGAGCTACAGTTAAAAGCGTGGCGCTATCATTAGATATCCACCCTTATATGCTTTCTAAATGGCGAAAGGACTATAGAGAAGGGGTTATTATGGAAGATAAACGTAAGAAAAGGACTCAGATCCCGAGCCATAAAACTGAGTCTAGTCGGATTGCAGAGCTCGAACGTCAGAATGAACAACTTAAGCTAGAGAATGACTTGCTAAAAAAGTGGCAACGATTCGTTGCCCAAGAAAATCGACAAAATTCCGATTCATAGCCCATTACAAAACGCGTTATTCCATTGTATTGATGTGCCGTTTTCTATCTGTTTCTAAGTCGGGTTACTACGCATGGCTTGATAGAGAACCAAGCCGCTACGATCAAGAAGAGCAGGCTTTGAAGAAGCGTATAATTAAAGTGTTTACCCAGAGTCGAGAGACTTACGGCAGCCCACGAGTTCATGCAGAACTGAGGCGCCAAGGCGTTTTGGTTAGCCGCAAGCGTGTGGCTCGGATCATGAGAGAGCAAGGGCTAAGAGCACGAAGTTATCGCATTTACATGAAAATGGCCAAGCTACATCGGTTCTATCAATCGATTAAGAATATTAAAAAAGATACACCAAAACCAACGGCAGTTAATCAACAATGGTCTGGAGATCTAACGTATATAAAGCAAGGTAAACGTTGGATGTATCTAGCCGTCGTTATCGACCTTTACTCACGTAAAATCGTCGGTTGGTCGCTTGGTAGTAAGAAGAGTACACAGCTAACGATGAGTTCGTTGAGAATGGCCATTAGAAATCGAAAGCCACAAGAGCGCTTATTGTTTCATACCGACAGAGGCTCTGAATATCGAGCCCATGAAGTTCAAGCTTTATTATCAAAAAATGGAATTGTCCCAAGTATGAATCGTCCAGGTCATTGCACCGATAATGCGGAGGTGGAGTCATTCTTCCATACGCTCAAAGGCGACATAATTAGGAAAAATAGTTTTAAAAGTGAGAAGCAGCTTAGAGATAAACTTGCCGGTTATATCCAGCATTTTTATAACCGTTATAGACTGCACTCAAGTCTCGGATATCGAACCCCACATGAGTATGAAGTCGTGACGGGTTAAAGAGAATAGGGTGTCCATTTTATCGGGTGAAGATCA
>NZ_MCYD01001089.1:0-458 GCF_002876325.1 Vibrio sp. 10N.261.52.A1 | reverse complement strand
TTGCTAACTTGCACGTTGTTAGCTTGTACGGTTGAAGCTACCTCTAGGGGTTTTAGTTGGTTCCCCTCTAATGGGTTTGCATAACATGCTAGGCTCACAGCCAAACTACATGGCAGTAAGAACACAGCATTAATGGTTCTTGGCTTAAACATGACAAAATGGATTCTTCAAAAATTTTTCAGAATCTTAATCAAGAAAGCGTGAATTACCGCGTGATTCACCGTGAAAGATGAAAAGTACTTAAATTCAACAATTTGGAAGGTGAAGTGATGGCTAAAAGGTGTGTAATTTAGAACTTTTTTAGTTTTTTATTGATGAAATTACCAGGTGAATTCCCAATTAATGTGGGTTATCGAACGATAAATCGGCACGTCAATAAATAGGATTTTTTTTCATCGTGCTTTTGTTGCGAACTTATCCATAAATACCGATGTTACATAAAAAAAGCGCACCAAGTG
>NZ_MCYD01001088.1:0-539 GCF_002876325.1 Vibrio sp. 10N.261.52.A1 | reverse complement strand
AGCTAACAACGTGCAAGTTAGCAATGAGCAAGCGACGGTAAAAAATACCTTTGTTACGTTTTCAGCTTATCAAGTCGATGAAGCGCTGCTAAATATCATTACTAGCATGAGCACCTATTGTCGTGAGGTTGAACTAGGGAAGGACGAGCTTCAGTGTGGTCCATACAGTGATGCGGAGTGGAAAACGGTAGAGCCACTTATTGCTGAATTGACCGATCATCAATATCAGACCCGCAAGGGGCTAGATAGTGCTTCATTGCCAAACCTAGCTTTGGACGAGGGTAAGCTTAACGAAGCGAACCCTTATATTGCTCCCATGACTTCTGAACTCGTGACCATTGCTCAACAGCAGTCTGAACAGGGCAACATTCGCGCCTACCAAGAGCAAGTACCATCTCGTTTAGTGGCTGCTGGTGTGAGTGAAACAGAAGACTGGTTATCTGAAGCTTTTGGTGGCGCGCAGTTTGATTTAGGCGTCTCTTTAGCGAAAGGCAGCAAATGGCAAGTTGATCAGGTTGAAAGCCTGTTCCCTTTTTGGC
>NZ_MCYD01001087.1:0-2438 GCF_002876325.1 Vibrio sp. 10N.261.52.A1 | reverse complement strand
TTGACCTTCCATTCACCTTCGCCATAAACCTTGAGACCAGTGGTATCAATGGCCAGATGTTGTATTGCGCCTCTGGTTTTGGTTTTAAATGAAACCTCAACTTCCTTAGCTCGGCGGCTTATACAGGTGTAGTGTGGGCAAACAAGCGGGATGTTAGCCAGCTTAAATACGGAGTCAAGAAATCCTTGCAGCGCTCTCAATGGCATAGAGAACACGCGTTTCACCATCAGTGCAGTAGTAATGGCTAAGTCGCTGAATTGGCGAGGTCTACCACGCTTACCTTGTTTGTTTTGCTTCCACTCGGCTATCGCTTCCTCATCAATCCAAAAGATCAGGGAACCACGGTTTGTTAAGGCTTTGTTGTACAGCTTCCAGTTAGTTGTTTTGTAACGAGGTTTCGGCATAAGGCTACGACGATTGATGGGTGTAGCCGATCAGATCGTAACTTCCTGATTTAGTTCCATCGAATTACGCAACAAAGCCCCTACACTCAGTTCTTTTATCTAAGATGATATGTGAGAATAACTATTTGAATTCATAGGTGTAAGAAGCGCCAACACTGTTATTTTCACCGAAGTCATCCTCAGCAAAGATAGTGAAGAAGTTGAATGATTGAGCATCACTCAACTTGTAGCTCGCGCCGACACCAGCCCAATACCCTGAATAATCATCAGAGCCCATTGAACCACCACCGAAACCCATGATAGACCACTCATCCGTAATCGTTTTTAAGCCAAACGCGCCAATGTAACCACCGTGTGTTGCACTCGGCATCAATACATAGTCAGAGCCAACGTTATCATCATCGAAAACCGCTACTTCGCCATCATTATAACTGTAGCCCGCCATAGGGAAGATTTGCCAACCGAACGGCTCAATGTCGAAATAACTCAGTGGTATAAACGTACCAATACTGTAGTTGTTCTTATAAGCATCGTTGTCGTATTCAGAGCGGCTAAAGTTGAAATTGACGATCCCCATAGGCAACAACCATGAACCGCCTACTCGCCACTCTTCGCCATCAGCGTTAATACGAGCATTGATCATTCGTGCTTCATCTAACCCAATAGACCCAGAGAACTGCAGATCTTCGTTATAAGCAACGCCAGCTTTGGTTACGATCTTAGTCGGGTCATCTGGGTGCTTCTCTTCAGCCAAAGCACCCATCGAACCAAGCATTGCCGCAGCAGCAAGTAATAGATTACGTAATGTCATTAGAAGGTCGCACTAACGCCAACAAAGTGGATACGGCCATCGAATGAGCCGTTTAGCAAAGTATTACCTTTTGGTCCACTTCGGTTCATATCAACTGAACCCAAATCTGCGTACTCATAGAACACGTCGATCAAGATATCATCCCAATAGGTTGAAGCACCTACCGAGTAGCGATACTGTTCACCTACAGGCAGGTCAACCCATTGCATTGACGGATCATCTTGTGGTGAGGTCTCGTAAGAGAAGCCAGCTTTCAAACGCCAGTCTGAGTTAAGTTGGTAATCTGCGCCTACCGCAAATTTCCACACATCATCCCAATCACGTTCGATTGGAACGCCGCCAAAGTCAGTTGCTCCGAAATCTAATACCGTTTCGTCCCAAGCGCTCCAGCGGTGGAATTGAACGCTCGCCAAAAGATCAAGTTGAGAATTCAATGCATAACTTGCACTGAAGTCAATGATTTCAGGAAGAGCAATATCTGTAGACAAAGAGTTAGCAACATTACCTAAACCTTTCACTTCGTTATTAAACTCGTGTTCTAGCTTAGATCTATAGCTGGCACCTAACTTAAGTTTATCTGTCGGTGTGTACATTACGCCAAAGTTATAGCCGTATGCCCAATCAGTGTCTTGTTTAGCAGTAAGCATTGACGTTGTTTGTTGGAATGCAGCCCAACTGAATTGCACACCTGCGCCTACTGACCACTGGTCATTCAGCTTATAACTTAGTGATGGGTTCACTTGCATTGCAGTGAGAGTGATATCTTCTAAAAGTGCTGCACCCGCCCAATTGCTGCCGTAATCTAAGCTAGAGCCACCGACAGCACCAAGTGCAATACCAAGGTGTAACTTGTCAGTGACTTGATGAGCGTGGAATGCGCCAAATGAAGGCATCACTGAGTGAGCTTTACCATCTTGCTTGTCACCGTTATCTTGATATTTCATCTCAAGATCGAAAGCCATGGTGTTGATGGTCGTCTTACTTTCGCCCATGTGAGACATCGTGGCAGGGTTTGTCCACATCGCCGCTGCAGATCGAGTGTAAACACCGTCGCCAGCACCAGTAGTACCAGCGTTGGCAACGACAGCTTCTTGCAAAAACAGGCCACTTGCGAATGCATTTAAGCTCGTAAAAATTGCAGTGGCAGCTAGAGAGTAAGTAAAAGTTTTGTTCATCAGAGCGCTCATTTAGCCTTAGACATTAAATTGCTCTAAGGTTACCGC
>NZ_MCYD01001086.1:0-2647 GCF_002876325.1 Vibrio sp. 10N.261.52.A1 | reverse complement strand
GTGTTAATTTTCCTCGAACTATTTGACTCGATACACAAAGATTCATGTATATACGTGATACTGGTCACGGCGATATACCAAGTGGCTTCACAATTACTTCGCAAAGTAAAAAAATTATCCCGTTGATGATTTCTGGAGCGTAAAATGTACATGGCTCAACCGGGCCATATTGATCATATCAAACAGGTCAATGCTGGTCGTGTATATAAACTAATTGACCTTAAAGGTCCTATTTCTCGTATCGATCTGTCCAAACAAAGTGAGTTGGCTCCGGCGAGTATTACCAAAATAACCCGTGAACTCATGGAAGCTCACCTTATCCACGAAACGACGGTTCAAGAAGCCACGACTCGCGGACGTCCTGCTGTTGGTTTACAAACCAACAATGAAGGTTGGCAATTCTTGTCGATGCGTCTTGGACGCGGGTATCTTACTATCGCGCTTCATGAACTGGGCGGCGATGTGCTTATCGATACCAAGATCGACATTCACGAACGCGACCAAGATGATGTGCTTGCGCGTCTTCTTCACGAAATCGACGAATTTTTCCAAACTTATGCTGAGCAGCTCGATAGGGTAACCAGTATCGCGGTCACGCTTCCAGGCCTTGTGAATTCAGAGCAGGGTATTGTGTTGCAAATGCCGCATTACAATGTCGAAAACTTAGCTTTGGGTCCTGAGATCTACAAAGAAACGGGCTTGCCGGTTTTTATTGCCAATGATACTCGCGCGTGGGCGCTGGCTGAGAAGTTGTTTGGTAATTCTCAAGATAATGACAACTCTGTCTTAATCTCCATCCACCACGGTTTAGGTGCCGGGATTATTCTTGATGGCCGCGTTTTACAAGGCCGTCACGGTAACATCGGTGAACTGGGGCATATCCAAATCGATAAAGAAGGCAAGCTGTGTCACTGTGGTAACCGAGGCTGTTTAGAGACGGTCGCGAGTTCACAGGCGATTCGTGAGCAAGTTAAAGAGCGTTTAGCCAATGGTGAGGAATCCACGCTGACTGCTTTTGAAGATGTTACGATCGAACAAATCTGTGCTGCTGCGGCTGATGGTGATCCACTGGCGGTTGAAGTGATTGAGCAGTTAGGCCGTTACTTAGGTTCAGCAATTGCGATTGTGATTAACCTGTTTAACCCAGAGAAAATCTTAGTCGGTGGTGTCATCAACCAAGCTAAGAGCGTTCTGTATCCTGCGATTCAAAAGTGTATCGAAGAGCAGAGCTTGTCGGTTTACCACCAAGATTTAGAGTTGGTGGAATCTCGATTCTACAAACAAGCAACGATGCCTGGTGCTGCGCTTATCAAGCAAGCCCTTTATGACGGTCAGTTGTTAATGAAAGTTATTGAAGGCTAACTCTTTTTCTCTCCTTTTAGCCTTCCCCCGAACCTTTCCATGTACTTAAGCTTTGTATAACAGCATTTGTTGTACTTAGTTTAAGCATTCTGTGCATTAGCGCTTTGCTTTAACCTATTGAAGTAGGCTATTGTAGCCACAGTTATTATTTGTCACTAAGGTGTTGTATGTCTGGCGTTTTAAATTCGGTTGATCAGAGAACGAAACTGGTTGGTGAAAACCGTCTGGAGCTCTTGTTATTCAGCTTAAATAGTCGTCAATTATTTGCGATTAACGTATTTAAAGTTAAAGAGGTGCTAAAAGTGCCGGTACTTACTCGTTTACCTGGATCTCATCATCACATTACGGGTGTCGCTTCTTTGCGAGGTGAATCTGTGCCTGTGATTGATCTGCGCAGTGCCATTGGCTTTCCGCCATCGCGTGCTGAATCGCAAGAAAGTAACCTGATCATTACCGAGTACAACCGAACGGTACAAGGCTTTTTGGTTGGGCAGGTTCGCAATATCGTCAATACAATGTGGACAGAGATTCAGCCGCCACCAAAGACAACAGGTCGCGCCAACTACCTAACCGCTATTACGCATATTCAAGAAGAAGATCAGCACAAAATCGTTGAGATCATCGACGTTGAAAAGGTGTTGGCTGAGATCATCGATTACGATGTATCGATCTCTGAAGGTGTGTTAGATGAGCAGTTAGCTCAAGAGATGATAGGACGTAATGTACTTATCGTTGATGACTCCTCAACCGCGCGTAACCAAATCAAAGGCACTTTGTCGCAACTGGGTTTGAACATTATTGAATGCTGTGACGGTTTAGAAGCACTGAACCTACTCAAAGGTTGGTGTGATGAAGGCAAAGACATCAATCAAGAAATACTGTTGATGATCACTGATGCTGAAATGCCTGAGATGGATGGCTACAAACTGACTCACGAAGTGCGCTCTGACCCGAGAATGCACGACTTGTTTATTACACTAAATACTTCATTAAGCGGAAGTTTTAATGAAGCAATGGTGGAAAAAGTAGGGTGTAACCGCTTCATTTCTAAGTTCCAACCAGACTTGTTGGTTGAGGTAACTCAAGAGCGTATGCGTCAGATTTTGTAAATTATACCGTCAGTCGGTTTGTTTTGAGTGACCTTATAGAAAACGTTTGCTATTATTGACGCAGCATATTAATCGTCACGAAATATGCATTACTACTAACGTAACTTTTCACGCACAATCTAAGGTAGTTCCTCTTAATGATATGGTTAACGTCTAAAGTTGTCATGACTTTAAGC
>NZ_MCYD01001085.1:0-1133 GCF_002876325.1 Vibrio sp. 10N.261.52.A1 | reverse complement strand
TGCCCGAAGGGTTCGGCTAAAAGCGGCGAGATAATTAAATTATCTCGCCGCTTTTCTTTGTTCTTACTTTAGAGACTGACTAAGTCAACCAAAATATTAGCTGTCGTCTTCCGTAAAGTTCGTTGGTAACGTCGTTTTCATTTCGTTCCAGATCTGTGCACTTGCGATACCGTAATTACGAATAACCAAAGGCAAGTTTTCACGTTGGCCGCTTTCACAGATAACAAACAGCTCTTTATAGAACTCCATCGCTAGGCGACGCGCTTCAGGATTAGAGAAGTAGTAGCTACCGATACGATCGTAAAGCTTACGTACGCCATTAAAGATCAGACCGTAAATTTGGTTACCTGAATGGAACGCTAAGCGTTGGAACAACATGTAGTCGTAAAAGTTAAACGTCTTCGCAATTAAGATCGTCTGACGTTTTGCTTCGTCTTTCTCTGTGTCTTCTTTAACTGCTTGCTTGATCTTGTCTGCATACGGAGACGAATCTAGGAAGTCATCCCATGTAGGTGCCGCAAGTAGCGCTTCACACGATTCAATCACATTACTGATTGTACGCTCTGAAGCCTCTTTATTTGCTTTGAATGCATAACGCATGAAAATCGGGCTGATATTAGTACGAGCAGCAAGCAGGTCTTCTACCATCTTGCTTGCGTTATCAACATCCAGCGTCATTAGCGTATCAAGGATATGAAGGCCTGATGTCTCCATAAACTGGTTAACTTTAGTTGGTTTGCCATGTTGGATTGTTAACCAACCATCACGAGCAAGACGTTGTAGTACTTCACGAAGCGTAGTACGTGTAACACCAATTAGCTCAGAAAGCTCACGCTCTGCTGGCAAGATAGAACCTGGAGGGAAACGGCCATTCCAAATACTTTCAATGATATACTTTTCTGCAAATCCTGCCGGGCTCTTCGCCTTAATGACCATCTACACTTCAATCCAATTAAATTATTTTCTTCTAATTTACTCATCATACCACTAGTAAAGGCGAGCGGAAACACCCTCAAAAATTTTACTCCCCCAAAACACCAATAGAGCTAAAGCTCTAAAGTTAAGCTCATGTTTCCGTCCAAGGTTTGCAAAGCAAGTCTATATAAATCAGCATTTCAACAAATAATTAACAC
>NZ_MCYD01001084.1:0-705 GCF_002876325.1 Vibrio sp. 10N.261.52.A1 | reverse complement strand
AAGGTCAACACGCCCTAGTAGTTAACCTGCGAACTCTTCTGAGTCTGGACGGTGAGTAAACTGAACACCATTTAGGAAATCACAAAGCAATTGGTCTTCACATACTTTGTAGTTTTTGTTTTCAGGCTTGCGGAAGTAGGCACCAATTTCGTATTTGCTTAGGCTGATACCCACCACTTCTAATACATCGAGCACGTCTTCTGCTTTCATGTTCAACGCAATACGTAGCTTCATGAAAATCATGTTGTTGGTAAGTGCCACTTCAGGTTTTGGCTGAGCCCCTTCTTTTTTACCGCGCTTAAGGTTGATGAAACCATTTAGGAATACCGCTAACTCTTTGTCTTTCATCTTAGAGCATGACTTATCGTTATTCGCTTTTAGCCAGTTAATCACTTGGTCGTGGGCAACAGTGACATCCGCTTGCTCAATAGCTTTGATGATTTGTGCGTTCTTAAGGTTTAGTGCGTGTTGAATACGACGCAAGATTTCGTTGTTAGTCACAGAGGTGTCCTAAAAAGGTTTAGAGAGTAAAGTGGCTTCAAACGGCGTATTGCTGCAGATAACCTTGTCATACTTTACTTAGCATAGTTGACGGCGACTCTAACAGAGAACGCCGATTTTCGATAGATATAAAAAATCCCCGATGCTATTAACTCTTTCAAGTTAAGTTACATCAGGGATTTGGCAATGAATGCTTTATCTGAC
>NZ_MCYD01001083.1:0-1164 GCF_002876325.1 Vibrio sp. 10N.261.52.A1 | reverse complement strand
ACTGTACGAGACTTTTGCTGATTAAGGTACTTTCGAGATATAATTATCGCAATTTTTTTGGTTTTGGTGAATCTTTGCGCGTTTGATGAACTAAAAAGCAGCAAAGCCAGATAAAACACAATAAATTCGAGTGTGGAAGGTCGATTTTAACCGAGTTTCCGCGTATAAATGATCCTTTGCTCTGTAGGGCTATTTTGACACCTACAGCTTGGAAATTAGTAAATTATTAAGAGATTGGGAAATTCATTATGCGTACCCATTACTGTGGTAACCTGAACAAGTCCCTGGCGGGACAAACTGTAGAATTGTGCGGCTGGGTAAACCGTCGCCGTGATTTAGGCGGTCTTATCTTTATTGATATGCGTGATCGTGAAGGCATCGTTCAGGTTGTTGTCGATCCAGATATGAAAGATATCTTCCCGATCGCTAACCAACTGCGTAATGAATTCTGTATCAAATTTACTGGTGAAGTGCGTGTTCGTCCTGACAGCCAAGTAAATAAAGACATGGCTACTGGTGAAGTAGAACTTTACGCGACTGGTCTAGAGATCATCAACCGTTCAGAAGCGCTTCCACTAGACTTCAACCAAACGAACTCTGAAGAACAGCGTCTTAAGTACCGTTACATCGATCTTCGTCGTCCAGAAATGAGCGATCGCATCAAGCTTCGTGCACGTGCATCTAGCTTCGTTCGTCGTTTCCTAGACGAGAACCTGTTCCTAGATATCGAAACACCAGTACTAACTAAAGCTACCCCAGAAGGCGCTCGTGACTACTTAGTACCAAGCCGTGTTCATAAAGGCAGCTTCTACGCGCTTCCTCAATCTCCTCAGTTGTTCAAGCAACTGCTGATGATGTCTGGTTTTGACCGTTACTACCAAATCGTTAAATGTTTCCGTGATGAAGATTTACGTGCTGACCGTCAGCCTGAATTTACTCAGATCGATATCGAAACATCGTTCATGTCTTCTCAAGAAGTACGTAACATCACTGAAAAGCTCGTTCACGATATGTGGAAAGAGCTTCTAGATGTAGAACTAGGTCAATTCCCAGTAATGCCTTTCTCTGAAGCGATTCGTCGTTTCGGTTCTGATAAGCCAGATCTACGTAACCCACTAGAGCTTGTTGACGTTGCTGACCTAGTTAAAGACGTTGAGTTCAAAG
>NZ_MCYD01001082.1:0-1003 GCF_002876325.1 Vibrio sp. 10N.261.52.A1 | reverse complement strand
AGGTACTTTACCTTTCACACACACTACATCGCCTGCAGCTAATTCAGAGCTAGATTGATTGGTATGAACAAATAGACCTTCAGAAGTGCTTGGGTTGAAATCATCCTCAAGAGCTTGCAAGTAGAAACCTTTAGTTAGGCCGGTAGTAACTGCGCTTACCACTCCTTTTACGAAATACTCATCGTCGGTGATGTACGGGTAGCCATCGATGAACGGCGATGTTGCGCCCTCGCCTTGGATTTCTTGAATGGTGGTAAATACTGGAGCAGCGCCGTCTTGTGTACAAGCAAAGGCGTCTGGCAGCTCAACATTCTCTAGAGAACCTAGACCTTCAATGCTGTCTTTCGGTAGCGATACCCATTGTGAAGCATCAAACGTCGCCGATGGGGTTTGTTCAGCACGAACCAAGGTAACGTCTTTACCCCAGTCGACATCGCCCATCACGCCAACCATGTCCAACACGCTTGAGTCTGCATTCAAGATAGCCAATGGGTCATCACCATTGTGATTAGCCAATGAAGCGTTAAGAATATCAGCGACGGCTTTAATCTCATCGCTTGCACTGCTATGCGCAACAACCAGTACCTCACCAGGCGCTAAAACGTGGCCATCTAAAGGTAAAGTGGCGCCCCATGATCCGTTGCCATTCGCTGATTTAGCCAATGAATAACCATCTAAATTAATGCTGCTATCACCGCTGTTGGCAATCTCAACCGCTTTGTTGTAGCTGCCGCCTTCCACATATTGTGAAATAAACAAATCAGCGTGTGCGCTTGTCGTTAACAAGCTACCAATTGCCACTGCTAGCAATGAAGGTTTGTGTAAAAGAGCCATCCGTTTCACCTGAGTTCATCGATTTATAATTACTGCCATCTATGGGCAGTCATGTATTTTGTGGTAACTATCAGGTTTATTTATGAAAGGAATAAGTCAGTTGGCAAGAAAATGAGGAACTTATCACTTTGGAATCATCAATTGTTTGGCACGCTATATATTTCCAACA
>NZ_MCYD01001081.1:0-8281 GCF_002876325.1 Vibrio sp. 10N.261.52.A1 | reverse complement strand
TACTGAAGCTATACGGAAATAATCATCGCTCTTGTTTAGAACAATAAACGCATTATTTAATTACGATTTAAAGCAATGAGCATTTTTTAATGCAGTATCGATAGCAGCGACTAATTGCTCTATATGTTGTGGTTCGCTAATAAACGGAGGCATCATATAAATTAACCTTCCAAATGGACGAATCCAAACACCTTGCTCGACAAAGTGAGCTTGTATAGCTTCCATCTCGACAGGTGAATGGGTTTCAACTACACCAATAGCGCCCAACCAGCGAACGTCTTTAACCAGTGCATGCTCTCGCAAAGGTGGCAGCAATTCAGAGAAAAGCTGTTCAATTTGTAGGGTTTGATTTTGCCAATGGCCTTGCTCTATGAGGGATAAACTCGCAGCTCCAACGGCACAAGCTAACGGGTTACCCATAAAAGTCGGGCCGTGCATGAAGCAACCTGCCTCACCTCCACATACGGTGTCCGCGACTTCTTTACTTGCTAGTGTTGCTGAAAGCGTCATATAACCACCAGTCAGAGCTTTGCCGACACACAAAATATCCGGCTGAATATTTGCATGCTCGCAGGCAAACAGTTTACCTGTGCGGCCAAACCCCGTTGCAATTTCATCTAGAATCAACAGCACGTTAAACTCATCACAAAGCAAGCGAACTTGTTTCAAGAATTCAGGGTGGTAAATACGCATACCGCCAGCGCCCTGAACGATTGGCTCTAAGATCACGGCGGCGACTTCTTCATGGTGTGCGGATAGCTTTTCACGAAAACTATCAATGTCACTTGGGTTCCATTCATCCCAAAAGCCAGTCTTTGGCGATTCAGCGAAAATATGCTCAGGTAAAAAGCCCTTATAGAGACTGTGCATTGAGTTATCGGGGTCTGTCACTGACATCGCAGCGAACGTGTCACCGTGATAACCATCTCTCAGCGTTAAGAATTTAGATCGAGGTTGTCCTTTCGCGTGCCAAAATTGAAGTGCCATTTTCAGGCTCACTTCTACCGCGACCGATCCTGAATCAGCCAAAAATACGTGTTCTAGATTGTCTGGTGCTAGTTTAAGAAGTTTCTTACATAAATCGATAGCCGGCTGGTGGGTGATGCCACCAAACATTACGTGTGAAACCTTATCGATTTGGCTGTGCGCAGCTTTATTTAAGACCGGGTGATTGTATCCGTGGATTGTTGACCACCAAGAAGACATACCATCAATAATTCGATTTCCGCCCTCTAGTTCTAGGTAAACGCCGTCTGCATTGGTAACTGGATAGCAGGTCAGAGGTGTTAACGTTGATGTGTAGGGATGCCAGATATGCTGGCGATCAAAGGCGAGATCCATAACGATTTCCGTTCTTATTGTGATTAAAAAATAACCAGATGTAAACTTTTGTTATTATCAATGTGTTGACAGTCTAAAGCTTGTCGGTAGACTAGCCAAGCATAAATGCAATCTCTATTGATGGAGATGCGACATCAAATAATAAAAAAGGATCGACACGTGGAAGTTCGTCATGACTGGACAGTCGCTGAAGTAAAGGCACTGCTTGAAAAACCATTTATGGATTTAATGTTTGAAGCACAACTGGTTCACAGACAGTACCAAGAGCACAACCACGTGCAGGTGAGTACGCTGTTATCTATCAAAACAGGTGCTTGTCCTGAAGATTGTAAATACTGCCCTCAAAGTGCGCACTATCGAACTGATGTCGATAAAGAGCGCCTGATGGAAGTTGAACGTGTGCTGGATGCCGCACAAAAAGCGAAGAATGCGGGCTCAACCCGTTTCTGTATGGGGGCAGCATGGAAGAACCCTAAAGAGCGCGATATGCCACACCTTACCGATATGATTAAAGGTGTGAAAGGTATGGGGCTAGAAACCTGTATGACACTTGGCATGCTAACGCCTGAACAAGCAGGTGAGTTAGCAGATGCAGGATTGGATTACTACAACCACAATCTTGATACCTCTCCAGAGTTTTATGGCAGCATTATCACCACTCGTACCTATCAAGATCGTCTAGACACGCTATCTCACGTTCGTGATGCAGGTATGAAGATCTGTTCGGGAGGTATTATTGGTATGGGCGAAAGCACTAATGACCGTGCGGGCTTGCTAGTTGAACTGGCTAACCTTCCGGTACACCCAGAGAGTGTACCTATCAACATGCTTGTTAAAGTGAAAGGCACACCGATGGAAAACGTCGATGATGTTGAGTCTTTCGACTTTATTAAATTGATCGCGATTGCTCGCATCATGATGCCTAAGTCTGCGGTTCGTTTATCTGCAGGTCGTGAGAACATGAACGAACAAATGCAAGCGATGTGTTTCATGGCGGGTGCAAACTCTATCTTCTATGGCTGTAAGCTACTGACTACGCCAAACCCGGATGAAGATACAGATATGCAGCTGTTTAAGAAGTTGGGTATCAACAGCCAAGAAGTGGCTCAAAAGCCTGATGAAATTCAAGAAAACGAACTGTTAGATCAAGTGGTGGAGCGTGTTGCAGCTCGCCCTACGAAAGATGACATGTTCTACGATGCCACGGTTTAAATCTCGTATTGAAGAAGCCCTTGTTCATCGCCGTGAGCAAGGGTTAACTCGTCAACTCAAGGTGCTTGAAAACAGTAATGGTCCATTGCTTAGTAGTGATGGTTCATCCTTTATAAACTTTTCGAGTAATGACTATTTGGGACTGGCGAACGATCCTGAGTTGGTCGAAGCATGGCAAAACGGGTTGTCTCAGTATGGTGCTGGTAGTGCAGCGTCGCCATTAGTCACCGGGTTTAGCCCAGCTCATCGAAACCTAGAAGCTCAGCTGTGTGGGTGGCTTGGCTTCGAACGTGCCATTCTTTTTAGTTCGGGATTCAGCGCTAATCAAGCCCTGTTGTTTTCTTTGCTCGAGAAAGATGACGTCTTGCTACAAGACAAGCTTAATCACGCCTCTTTGATGGAAGCGGGTGTACTTTCTCCTTCCACAATGAAACGCTTTAAGCACAACGATGTGCAGCACCTTGAGTCGTTACTAAGTCGTTCTCCCCAATCGTTAGTCGTGACGGAAGGCGTTTTCAGCATGGATGGTGACCAAGCTCCTCTCGATATCATGTCTTGCTTGACCAATCGACACGACAGTTGGTTGGCGGTTGATGACGCTCATGGCATAGGTGTATTAGGCGACAGAGGGGCAGGAAGCTGCAATGCTGCGCAAATCACACCTGATATTTTAGTGGTGACCTTCGGTAAAGCATTTGGTCTCTCCGGTGCTGCGATTCTATGTTCAGCCGAGGTGGGTGATTACTTAACCCAGTTTGCACGTCATCATGTGTATTCGACGGCAATGCCGCCCTCACAGGCTGTCGCTTTGTCTCATGCTTGTCAGATGATTCAAACCCAAGAGTGGCGCAGAGAGAAACTGACTGAGTTAAGTGCTCTTTATGCGGAGCAGATGAAATGCGTACCGGGCTTTGTTGATACCAAGACTCCGATTAAGCCATTGGTGATAGGCGAAGCAAAGGCGACATTATCGGTCGCAGATGAGTTAAAAACTAATCAGATTTGGGTGACAGCAATCAGGCCGCCGACTGTACCGGCAGGAACAGCTCGTTTGAGAATCACATTAACTGCCAATCACACTCAAAAACAGGTTAGCCAGTTAAGCAGTTTGTTACTTAAAGCTATCGAATCCAGACCTGTATTAAAGGAAGAGGCTCAGTAAATGTCACAAGAAGCAGTAGTGCACGAATACCTAGGCCAAGACAAAAGTGCAATTGCCGAAGCGTTTGGTAAGGCAGCAACTACCTATGATAAACACGCTGAGTTTCAGCGCGATGTTGGTCACCGATTGCTGGATAAGCTACCAAACGATCTTTCTGGTGTTAAGGTGCTCGATCTTGGTTGCGGGACGGGATATTTTTCAGAGCAATTGTTGAATCGTGGTGCAGAAGTGGTTTGTGCCGACCTCTCTATTGGAATGCTAGAGAAGGCAAAGCAGCGTTGTGGTTCTGCCGTCTCCTTATATCAACAAGCTGATGCCGAACAATTGCCGTTTGCAAATGGAAGTTTTGACATTGTTTTTTCGAGCTTAGCTTTGCAATGGTGTGACGATTTATCATCGCCTTTGAAGGAGATGAAGCGTGTGACTGTAGCGGGTGGGCGGGTTATTTTCTCAACTTTGCTCCATGGATCACTGTTTGAGTTGGAAAAGTCATGGAGCAAAATTGACGCACATCAACACGTTAACCATTTTATTACAATCAATCAGGTAAAAATTGCGTTAGCGCAATCTAGCTGTGCGGTTCATCAACTAGACTTGCCCACCATCACCGTTTGGTACGACACTTCATTTGAACTGATGCGCGACCTTAAAGGTATCGGCGCTAATCACGTAAGTGGTCGCTCACAAGGTTTAACAAGTCGTCGCATGTTGCAGCTTGTTGAACGGGAATATCGAGAGTTTAAAAACCATCAAGGTTTCTTACCAGCAACATATCAAGTTTGTTTAGGGGTTATTCAATTATGATTGATGCAGTATTCATTGCAGGTACGGATACCGAAGTGGGAAAAACTGTGGTTTCAAAAGCGATTCTTCAAGCTTTGGCCGCACAAGATTTATCAACAATTGGTTATAAGCCAGTTGCTGCAGGGTGTGAAAAGTACCCTGAAGGGTTACGTAACAGCGACGCGCTGCATCTTCAAGAAGCTGCAACACAAGACATCGCCTATGAAGACGTTAACCCATACGCATTGCTACTACCATCATCACCTCACATTGCTGCTAAGCATGACGGCGTAGTGATTGAGGAAGAGGTGCTATCGGCTAAGCTAGCTGAACATAAGCAGAATTCTGACATCGTTTTGGTAGAGGGTGCTGGTGGTTGGCGTGTGCCCGTCTCAGACGACGAATACCTGTCTAGCTGGGTTAAGAAAGAACAGCTTCCTGTGGTTCTGACGGTAGGTATTAAGCTAGGCTGCTTGAGCCATGCTCTACTAACTGCAGAAGCGATTCGTGCAGATGGCCTAAACCTCGTCGGTTGGGTTGCTAACCGTATTAATCCAGGCACAGAACATTACGCAGACATTATTGCGATGCTTGAAGACAAGCTAGGCGCCCCAAAACTGGGTGAGATCCCTTACGTACCAAAAGCTAAGTCTAAAAATATTGGTAAGTACATCGATGTACAGCCATTGCTTGCACTGTAGCTTTGAAGTAACACCTTGAATAAGAAAAGGGCTGCGATTGCAGCCCTTTTGCTATTTAAGCCTTTATAGAGTCAAGCTTGGGATTAGTGATCTTTTGTCAGCCCCATTAGTGCTTGTTGTGTCTCTGTGATGTTTGTCTGCGCAGCCTCTGGCGTAAGAATACCGATCTGTTTTTTCGCTTCTTCTTCAGTAATCCCCAGGTGACAGCACAGTAAATCGATAGCCATTTGAGTGTTAGTACCTTCAACCATGATCCTTTCCTTTTGTTACATGAACTAGCCAATCATTAATTGATTAACACTCTAAACTGAACGATAGAGGTAGACCATACTACTTAGGTCTAATGGACGAGTGCAAATTGCGCTACTCCCGTAATCAAATGTTTCAATTTAATGCTTAACCTTGTTTTCTTAATCTAAGACTATATGTATAAGTAAGTATAAGTCGTCAAGGTTGGAATCAATTGCTGTCTGCCTTGTCTATAACAATAAGTTTGATAAAAACAGCTTTCATGCGGAGATAAGTAATGAAGCGAGTAATGTTGTTCCTTGCAACCAACCTTGCGGTTGTATTGGTACTAAGTGTTGTTCTTAATATTGTATACGCAGTCACAGGTATGCAACCAGGTAGCCTCTCAGGCTTGTTGGTGATGGCTGCGGTATTCGGTTTCGGCGGCTCATTCATCTCACTAATGATGTCAAAGAAAATGGCACTTCGTTCTGTTGGCGGTATGGTGATTGAAAGCCCACGCAACGAAACAGAACACTGGTTGATGGAGACGGTAAGCCGTCAAGCTCAACAAGTTGGTATTGGTATGCCGACAGTAGCGATCTACGATTCGCCAGACATCAACGCATTTGCAACTGGTGCTAAGCGTGACGATTCACTGGTCGCGGTATCAACTGGTTTGCTACACAACATGACGCGTGATGAAGCTGAAGCGGTACTGGCGCACGAAGTTAGCCACATCGCAAACGGCGACATGGTGACAATGACGTTGATGCAAGGTGTTGTGAACACGTTCGTTATCTTCCTTTCTCGTTTCATTGCCAACATTGTGGCATCGAATGATAACGAGGAAGAAGGTGGTAGCAACATGATGGTGTACTTCGGTGTGTCTATGGTGCTGGAATTGGTATTTGGTTTCCTAGCGAGCTTCATCACCATGTGGTACAGCCGCCATCGTGAATTCCATGCCGATGCAGGTGCTGCGCACTTGGTAGGTAAAGAGAAGATGATTGCTGCTCTAGAGCGTCTGAAGGTGAGCCACGAGCCACAACTAGAAGGTTCTATGATGGCATTTGGTATCAACGGTAAGCGTTCTCTAACAGAACTTCTAATGAGCCACCCACCGCTAGATAAGCGTATTGCGTCTCTACGTAACCTGTAATCTCTAACACAATGAGAGAATACTAAAGGCTTCCTTCGGGAGGCCTTTTTTGATCTTGGTGTTTAAGATAACAAGTTTTGAGGCGTGAGTTATGAGGTGCAGTTGTCGCTAGGTAATCTTATGTTTACGATTCCTTTAGCGATAGATTTAGTTCCGCGTAATAAAAAGGCTTCCACATAGGAAGCCTTCTCATATCTTCTAATTCGAAGCTCGAATTACAGCTTGTCAGTTAGCTCGACAGCTTGACCGATGTAGTTCGCTGGAGTCATCTCTTTCAGACGAACTTTCTCGTCTTCAGGGATCTCTAGGCCATCGATGAAGGCACGCATGCCTTCGCCGTCTACACGCTTACCACGAGTTAGTTCTTTAAGCTTTTCGTATGGCTTCTCGATGCCGTAACGACGCATTACTGTTTGTACTGGTTCAGCTAGAACTTCCCAGTTCTTGTCTAGTTCAGCAAGTAGTGCTTCGCGGTTAACTTCTAGCTTGCTAATACCTTTCAGAGTTGAAGTGTATGCAATGATAGCGTAGCCAACACCAACACCTAGGTTACGAAGAACAGTAGAGTCAGTTAAGTCACGTTGCCAGCGAGAAACTGGAAGCTTTTGCGCTAGGTGGCTGAATACAGCGTTGGCTAGACCAAGGTTGCCTTCCGAGTTTTCGAAGTCAATTGGGTTAACTTTATGCGGCATTGTAGATGAGCCGATTTCACCAGCAATCGTCTTCTGCTTGAAGTGACCAAGAGCAATGTAGCCCCAAACGTCACGGTCGAAGTCTAGAAGGATCGTGTTGAAACGAGCAATCGCGTCGAATAGCTCTGCGATGTAATCGTGAGGTTCGATTTGAGTTGTGTATGGGTTCCAAGTAACACCAAGAGATTCAGTGATGAACTCTTCTGAGAACTGGTGCCAATCTACTTCTGGGTATGCAGAAAGGTGTGCGTTGTAGTTACCAACAGCGCCGTTGATTTTCGCTAGGATCTCAACGTTTTCGATTTGCTTGTATTGACGTTCCATACGGTACGCAACGTTAGCCATTTCTTTACCCATAGTAGAAGGAGAAGCAGGCTGACCGTGTGTACGAGAAAGAAGAGGAATGTCACGGTATTCGTTAGCAAGTGCTTTGATTGCGTCGATTACGTTGCGGATTTCTGGAAGAACAACTTCGTCACGAGCTTCTTTAAGCATAAGCGCGTGAGACGTGTTGTTGATGTCTTCAGAAGTACATGCAAAGTGAATGAATTCGTTAACAGCGTGAAGCTCAGGAACGCCAGCTACTTTCTCTTTTAAGAAGTATTCAACCGCTTTTACGTCGTGGTTTGTTGTGCGCTCGATCTCTTTGATACGTAGAGCATCTTCTTCGCTGAAGTTAGCGGCTAGTTCATCAAGAAACTGGTTAGCTTCTGCACTGAACGCTGGTACTTCTTTGATTGCATCAGTAGCTGCAAGCTTTTGTAACCAACGAATTTCAACGATAGAGCGGTACTTTAGTAGACCAAACTCACTAAAGATGCTGCGTAATGCAATAGTCTTACTTCCGTAACGGCCGTCTACTGGTGAAACAGCAGTCAATGCTGACAGTTCCATGGTGTTCTCCTGAATTGAGTTTTCTAAATTTTGAGAGGTTTATACCAGTAACAATCTCAATTGTCACGCATATTGCGCAAACGTTTGCTTGAGAGTTGTGTTGGTA
>NZ_MCYD01001080.1:0-4904 GCF_002876325.1 Vibrio sp. 10N.261.52.A1 | reverse complement strand
TCAGACAGAGGGAACACAGAAACAAGATCACTTAACTGGCTAGCAAACTGGGCTAACTGCGAAGCTGTCACCATAAACGCCACACAATGAATATTGCCAGTTGGTCGGTGCTTATCTGCATGATCACGAAGTTTGCCAGATAACACTTTAACTGCAGACTGTGGATTTAAGTAACTACCTGAGTCCAACTTAGTCCCCACTTGAAACTGGTAAGGCGTCGCAGTTAACACGGTTCCAGTTTTCAACAGAGATTCAAGTTCACTGCGTAGCCTAAGCAAAGCACTCGCTTCTTCGCTTAAAGAGTGACGCCCATAACGGATGTCACTCTCAAGGCTAGTCAATCGGCTAACCGCATCATTCACCGTGGCACCGATTTGGTTTGTCACCTGCTCAGACTGGGTTTGAATTGATTGCGAACAGCTAGGCCAGCTGAGCGGGGATTGTTTCCACATAGTACTTCTCCCTTCGAAAAGCGCTTAAACTGGGCGTATTGGCTTTTTATCTGCCATTTGTAAATCACCGGAATCAGAGTGAGACACAAAGTCTCGACATAAAATAGCGTACTGATTTATTTCATCCAAAGTGGCTACCGCTCGCTTTAGGTCTCCCGTTTGGTGGTAGGCTCTCTGAATGTCACACCAATTTAACTCATCGATAGCCCATTGTTGTGCCTCTGCTAACTCATCTCTTTGCTCGGCCATTTCAAGAGCGTCTGATTCAGATATAGGTGTTAACCCTTTCTTAGCTAGTTCGGGGGAGTCATATGCTCGAATAACCCCCTTTTCATCAACAAAATAATGCATAACAGTTTCCTTAACGGAGTTCTGACCAAGTATACAAACGATATAAAGAACTATTGGCCATTAACCAATACTCAGAGCCAGGTGGGATAATCACGTCGATGATGTAACCTCTCTTGCCTGAATAATAAACACCAATGGAATAAGTCTCATCATCAACATAAAATTTTGCTACTTCACCTATTTGATTCAAAGACCTAAAACTAATATGCACTTGAATCGGAAAGTTATTGGTGTTGGTGTATCGAACATTGAAAACGCGCGTGGTGAGCGTTAGGCGATTACGCCATGTTTGTCCTGAACTAAAGCCAGATTTGAAATTGCTTAGAGCCTTTTGAGTAATGACGAGCTCAGAGCTTGTTCCATTAGGGCTATCAGTGAAGAACTTTTTTATTCCTCGCCAAAATTGCGGTATTTTTATGTGTTTATTAACCGTTGATTCGCTGTCAATGTCTTCATCTGTAGCCGCATTACTCTTTGGCTCAGCCAGTGCCAAACCACCTTTAACCCGCCAATCAACCACTGAACCATCAGCATTTATTCTGGCCAATTTTGCGACGTAGTGCTGCTCACCATTCTCATCGACATAATCGGTTAACTCGGTTCTAGAAACTAAAATAGTAACTTTGTTTTCCCAGACTGACAGCGCTGTCCCTTGACGAACTGCATCGACATATAAGCCATTTGGTTTAGTCGTGATGGTTTGCAGCACTTCCCCATTCAACACCCCTCGTAAACCACCAACATAAACAACACCAGAATTCACTTTGTATTTATTCGGATCAGCTTGTCGGGTAACGTCAAACCCCACAATAAAAGCAGTTTGTCCATAATTATCGAAACAAGCCAAACGATGCTCTTCTTCCATCCCTTTCAATCGTGCGTGATAGTCAATCTGCCACGTTGAAGCATCAATTGTAATTCCGGCAATTCGAGCGGCTCCGTCATAGGCTTGTACCAATGACTTAGTGCTCGCCATGCCATTCTCCTTGGTCTCATTCGCTTTATGCACCACCATTCCGCAAGAATTCGGGGCATTCTTATCACGTAAATAAATCGCGTTGAAAGTAAACCTTGAAACCGTACCAGGGATCACAACTGAATACGCCAGTGCATTGCTACCCAGTTTGCCCACTTGCTCGATGTCTTGTTGGTAAACCCAGAGCGAAGCATCCGGCAAACCATTTTCACGATCAATTGGTTGGCTTGGGTCTAACCTCGGAATGTACGCAAAAATCATTTCATTCATGTCTGGTGCCTCACCAGCACTCATTTGATTTTGCAAATAACGCTCGAATTCGAGTGGAATTGCCGTTTGGCTCATTGGGTACCTCCTCGATACCAAAAAGGTCGCAACCTAAAAAGTGGCAATAAATACTTGTTGTCGATGTTCCACTGGCTGTGGCTTCACGTTCATGTCAACGGCTTGCTGAGTCTCGGCTCGAAACAGACTGAAGTTATGCGCCAGTTCACCACTAGCAATGGTTAAAATTGCCGGGTACGTCACTTCAAAACGGTAACGTCGACATGTCCGCCCGTATTGTTCTATTAGTGTTTGAGCTAACTTGTTGTTATTGGCAATATCATCATCTGTTAACTCAATGGTACACACGTCCCACTGTGCTGCCTGCTCACGCTCTTTAAACGTGACTATACCAATACCCAGCCTTTCAAAAATTCGCTTAAAACCTGCGACACTTCCCGCGTCTTTAGCATTCACTGCTGCGTATTTCACTCGCTTACGAAACATTGAAAGCGGTTCACCCTCAAAGCGTTTAATGTCTCTATCCCAAGCCATTAACTCCAAAGTCTTTTCACTGCATGTCATGGCATCCATTTGGCGAAGCGGAAACAACAACCAACTCCAAACCATTTGAAAAAATACGAACACCCCTTTCGATAAAAAGTGAGGCTCTTTGATTTCCTCCGAGGTGGTACTTCCATCTTGCCACCAAGGGATGACCACTTCTGGTAACTTTGGGGGGTGTTTTTTTTGAGCGTAATCTTGATGTTCAGACATGAGTTATCCCCTTACCGTTAGCGTTTTCAAACGAGGTTGCTCTAAGCCACTGATGATGTCTTCTTGCACCTTTCCGCCTACGGTGAACTTAACCGATTCGACCTCCGTCATATTGGTGTGAATTTCGGTACCAAGTAGAGAAAGACTGAAACGGCTTTCTGGTTTAGAGCGTGTCATCTCTGGATAAGCGGCCGTTTCACGAAATGCCGCCCTAATACGACCTTCGACTTCTAACAACTCGTTCACTTGCGATTGCTCGTCTAGGCTCTCCACTAAAATAACCTCGGCGAGCACATCATGCTCAGAATCTGGAATGGCCTTACAAGTCAGTACATCACCGTGACCGTGATGCCCTTTAGTCATAATGTGGTCATTTAACTCATTAATGACTGCTTGAGGGGTTTCACCTACTTCCATTAAAATCAAAGCTTCTGCCGTTCCTGGCGTGACTTCACCTGTATTTTTGAAATAGATATTATCGCTACGAACCCCAGCGACACTTGAAATAATCGAGCGGTAAACGTCATCAATGTGCCACTCGCCTGAACTAGTGAAAGCATTCTGAATACGCAGTGCCAATTCTTCATTACTTTCAGTGTTTGCACCCAGTAGGGTGATCCAATCCGGCTCATTAACCGCATCAACAATCCCTGGGATCTGTTCTGGAATAATATTGAAGTAACCTGCTGGCAAATTAAAATCAGAGCCAGCTTCCAATGCTTCAACGAGCACTTTCCCCGTCAGCTGACCCGAATCAATCACGGTTTCAGCCAGCACACGAACTTTATACACCACTCCATTAATCGGCAAAGTTTGAACTACTGCGCCAGCTTCGACCGTCACAGCATCAGCAGCGTTCACCTTGGTTAAGGTGATGTTGCCTTGTGTTTTCTCTGCCCCTTTCGGAACAATGTCGTATTCCCAAGCTTTCAACTCTAAGGCCCAACGCTCTGCTGTCGCCACAAAGATATTCGGCATTACGTGTTTAGCAAGTAGCGTTCTAATTAACCAGACACACGGTGTTATTATTGCAGCACGAACCCATCGCCAGAACGGTGACATTTCAGAGTCATTAGATACCTTACTGCCAGCCCCAGCCACTTCTTGTTTTAACTTGGCCTCGAATTCCTCTTCGGTCACCGGCACACCCGACTCGCTTAAGATATCGATAAAGTCTGCGCTTGGTCGTTTACTCATATTGTCACCTCAAACTCATCATATTCATAAGCCGTCGCGGTTAAGAGCATTTCACCCGTTTCCCGTTCTGTTGCGGTTGCGGTACCTGGAACGACTCGTACATCACCTTCAGCTAGCTGCTCAATCTGTACCATCACATCTGCTCGCAAAGCCGGGTTTCGTTCAGCAACCAATTGACGAGCCAAACCGGCTTCCATAATGGTGTGCTTAATGTCTTGCGCAATACTGTACAAATTACTGCATTCGGTTGGCTGTTGCCCTGCATCCATCTCCCACCCTCCGTCAATCACTTTGATGTCTCTATACTTCTTATCATCCGGCATTGAGTTCATCCCACTCTGCTAACTGATCTGGAGTGATCCCGTTTGGCGCGGTGATGTAAACGTCACCGTAAGAGTTCACATTGCTCCCTTGTGGTTTGTGGTTAGTCGTCACATTTTGAACCATACTTGGCGGTAGCGTTGGCAGAGCACCCGGTTGTTTGTATTCGGCAATACTTTCACCGTTAGCTACTGTAGGCATGATTGACGCTTCAAACGTCATGGGTTCAATTGATTTAGGGGCATTTCGCTCAGCTTGAACCGCGGCACTGATTTCTGGCGTCTCCACCTTGCTACCCAACTCAATGTCCACACCAGGGAGCATATTGAGCAAATCAACAATCCCCTCAATCGCTCCTGCAATAACATCAAACCAAGCCGTGTCTTTGAATGCTGCGGTTAAGTCGTCCCACCAATAGATTGCAGCAACCACACCACCAATAAGCAGTGCCATACCAGCCACAACCCATGTGACTGGGTTAGCCCATAAAGCGGCATTAAATAACCAGGCTGCAGCAGCGCTAGCGATCGTACTAATGCGGAACAACTTCATGATGCTGTTTAAAC
>NZ_MCYD01001079.1:0-352 GCF_002876325.1 Vibrio sp. 10N.261.52.A1 | reverse complement strand
GCTCTGAAGTGTATTTTATAAAATCAATTAATTGAAATTTCATTGGAATAATAATGCTTTTAATTGAGCTTTAGGAGGGCAATATGACACGTTCTTATCCGTTACAAAGCTCATTACGTGGAAAGTTAGCGCAAGATTTTAAGACGTTTAGAGATAAGGAAGCATTAAGTGATGCCGAGGCCACGCGGCAACTTCTGATATTAGCACTGCGCATAAAACTCAATGACAGTGAGGATGAGAGGCCATCAAATCGTGCGTTGATGGAAGAGATTTATCGTGTCGTTCGTGGCTCATCTGCGATCACTGATGTGGTTCATGGACAAACTTTTGATGGTGAAAAATTATTCCGAGA
>NZ_MCYD01001078.1:0-2391 GCF_002876325.1 Vibrio sp. 10N.261.52.A1 | reverse complement strand
CGTAACAAGCGTTGAAGTCGGCGACCACGTTATCCCACTTTACACAGCTGAGTGTGGCGAATGTAAGTTCTGTAAGTCTGGTAAAACTAACCTTTGCCAAGCGGTTCGCGAAACTCAAGGTAAAGGCCTAATGCCAGATGGCACAAGCCGTTTCTCTATCAACGGTGAGCCAATTTTCCACTACATGGGTTGTTCTACTTTCTCTGAGTACACGGTACTTCCAGAAATCTCACTAGCGAAAGTAAACAAAGAAGCACCTCTTGAGGAAGTTTGTCTTCTAGGTTGTGGCGTAACCACAGGTATGGGTGCAGTACTGAACACAGCTAAAGTTGAAAAAGGCGACACAGTTGCTGTATTCGGCCTAGGCGGTATCGGTCTTTCTGCAATCATCGGTGCTCGTATGGCGGGTGCAAGCAAAATCATCGGTGTTGATATCAACGAGAGCAAATTCGAGCTAGCAAAACAACTTGGCGCTACTGATTGCATCAACCCAATGAACTACGACAAGCCAATCCAAGACGTTATCGTTGAGATGACAGACGGTGGTGTTGATTACTCATTCGAATGTATCGGTAACGTAAACGTGATGCGTCAAGCTCTTGAGTGTTGTCACAAAGGTTGGGGTGAGTCAGTTGTAATTGGTGTTGCAGGTGCAGGCCAAGAGATCTCAACTCGTCCGTTCCAACTAGTAACAGGTCGTGTATGGCGTGGTTCTGCTTTCGGTGGTGTTAAAGGCCGCTCTGAGCTTCCAGAAATCGTAAACCGTTACATGGCGGGTGAGTTCGGTCTTCAAGAGTTCATCACTCACACTATGGGTCTTGAAGACGTAAACGAAGCATTCGAACTAATGCACAAAGGTGAATCTATCCGTACTGTTCTACACATGGATAAATAGCCTTAAATCTTAAACCTCATTTGGTTTTCATAAAGTCCGTTAGATTGAATCTAACGGACTTTATTTTTTCCTAGGCATGCTTACCAAGGAATATTTTTATTAAAGGTTGTTCCCTTTAATAAAGGTATCTGAATTGTCCTACAGGGTTACTGGAATTGTCTTTATGTTGACTAAACTTCGCCACTCTTTACCTCTACGGTTAGTGTTAGCTGCTTTGCTTGCATGGCTTTTTGCACAACTTATCTCTTCAACCTCTGGTATTACCCAAACGGGGTGGTATCAGTTCTTAATGCTTGGCAAAACTACCTATATCGGCTTGCTAAAAATGGTCGTTGGCTTAGTGGTTTTATTCTCGCTATTGCAAGGTATAACAAGCATTGGTTCGATAACTCGATTGAAGCAAATTGGCCGTAATACGGTGCTTTTCTATAGCTTCACGACGCTGATAGCCATCTCTTTGGGCTTGGGTGCTTCATTGCTGTTGCCTGCTTGGGAGCCTTTAACCAGCGTTGCTACGATTGGAGACGATGTTCAGCTTATAAGCGAAGATGCGGCAGGTGGAGCTGCTATTGCAAGCAAGCTGTTTAGCATGGCATTAGTGAACCCGGTAGCGGCATTAACCAATGGTAACTTGCTCGCGATTGTTGTGTTCTCATTCATGTTGGGTATTGCGCTACTTTCTTCATTGCCAGAAAAACACCCGATTTTTGAGGTGCTTAATGGCTTGAACAAGAGCATCAATACCATTGTTGGTTGGATAATTCGTTTAGCTCCACTAGCGGTTTTCGCCATTGTCCTTGATTTTACCGTTCGTGGCGGTGAGTCACTGTTTGAGCAATTGGCACTGTTTGCTTTGCTCGTGTTTGTGCTGACTCTGATCCACGGAGCGATTGTACTGCCGGCCATTGCGAAGGTGATGACCGGGATTCGCTTTAGCACATTATTTAAAGGAATCTCCGCGCCAATGGCGATGGCGTTCGCAACGTCATCAAGCTCTGCTACTTTGCCACTAGCGATGCAGAGCGCAGAAGAAAAGCTCGGTGTATCGCAAAGTACAAGTAGCATGGTGTTACCGCTTGGCGCAGTGATGAACATGGATGGTACGGCACTTTTCGAGGGTGTTGCGGCAATCTTCTTGGCTCAACTGTTTGGTGTGGACCTCACGACTTCTGGCTTGGTGATGATCTTCATTATGGCGATGGTCTCTTCTGTGGGGGCTCCGGGTATGCCATCTGGATCTATGTCTGGCATGCAGCTGGTGTTATTGGCCGCTGGCATACCATTGGAAGCGATCGCGATTCTGCTGATTATTGAACGTCCGTTAGATACATTTCGTACGGCAGTTAATGTAGAAGGTGACATGATTGCTGCACTGGTCGTGGATAAATGGCAGAAACAACAAAAGACAGTGCTTGAACCTGCACTGAGCAAGTCAGTAGCTTAGAGAATATCAAGTTCAATGAAAAAGCCCGTTCAGGTATTGAAGTGACCCCGTA
>NZ_MCYD01001077.1:0-7548 GCF_002876325.1 Vibrio sp. 10N.261.52.A1 | reverse complement strand
CGTAACAAGCGTTGAAGTTGGCGACCACGTTATCCCACTTTACACAGCAGAATGTGGCGAATGTAAGTTCTGTAAGTCTGGTAAAACTAACCTTTGCCAAGCTGTTCGTGAAACTCAAGGTAAAGGTCTAATGCCAGATGGTACAAGCCGTTTCTCTATTAACGGTGAGCCAATCTTCCACTACATGGGTTGTTCTACTTTCTCTGAGTACACTGTACTTCCAGAAATTTCACTAGCGAAAGTAGCTAAAGAAGCTCCTCTTGAGGAAGTTTGTCTTCTAGGCTGTGGCGTAACCACTGGTATGGGTGCGGTACTGAACACAGCTAAAGTTGAAAAAGGCGACACAGTTGCTGTATTCGGTCTAGGCGGTATCGGTCTTTCTGCAATCATCGGTGCTCGCATGGCTGGTGCAAGCAAAATCATCGGTGTTGATATCAATGAGAGCAAATTCGAGCTAGCAAAACAACTTGGCGCGACTGATTGCATCAACCCAATGAAATTCGACAAGCCAATCCAAGACGTTATCGTTGAGATGACAGACGGTGGTGTTGATTACTCATTCGAGTGTATCGGTAACGTAAACGTGATGCGTCAAGCTCTTGAATGTTGTCACAAAGGTTGGGGCGAATCTGTAATCATCGGTGTTGCAGGCGCAGGTCAAGAGATCTCAACTCGTCCATTCCAACTAGTAACAGGTCGTGTATGGCGTGGTTCTGCTTTCGGTGGTGTTAAAGGCCGCTCTGAGCTTCCAGAAATCGTAAACCGTTACATGGCGGGTGAGTTTGGTCTTCAAGAGTTCATCACTCACACAATGAGCCTTGACGAAGTAAACGACGCATTCGACCTAATGCACAAAGGTGAATCTATCCGTACTGTGTTACACATGGACAGATAATTCTCCTTGGTCTCGGCACCTAACTGTCGAGACCACAGTTCTGACTTAAACATCAGAGCGAAACTGTCTTCACCACCTCCTGCCCGGTGGGTGGTGAAACCTCTAGCTTAAGCTATAGAAAACAAATACATAAATTCCGAAACCATCAACCTAACGGAGCACAATAAATGACAATCGAAAACATTAGCCAAGCAAAGGTTGCTGGTGGTTGGCACAAACAATACACCCACTTTTCTGCAACGCTTGACTGCGATATGCGTTTCGCGATTTTCTTGCCACCCAATGCAAGCAAAGAAAACCCAGTTCCTGTTTTATATTGGTTATCAGGCCTAACCTGTACCGATGAAAACTTTATGCAAAAAGCCGGCGCATTTAAAGCTGCGGCTGAGCAAGGCATCGCTATTGTTGCACCGGATACAAGCCCACGTGGTGAGAACGTTGCTGACAATGAAAGCTACGACTTAGGCCAAGGTGCAGGCTTCTACGTGAATGCTACTCAAGCGCCATGGGACAGCCATTACCACATGTACGATTACGTGGTAACAGAGCTTCCTGCACTGATTGAGTCTTTCTTCCCTGTAACATCAGTGAAATCAATTTCTGGTCACAGCATGGGTGGACACGGTGCCCTAACGATTGGTATCAAGAACGAAGATAGCTACCGTTCTATCTCTGCATTTAGCCCAATCAGTAACCCAATGCAATGTCCTTGGGGCCAAAAAGCATTTAACCAATATCTAGGCTTAGATATTGAAGAGTGGAAGCAGTACGACGCCTTTGAGCTTCTAAAAACCAAAGGCACTAAACTGCCAATGTTGGTTGACCAAGGCGAAGCGGATAACTTCCTAATTGAACAACTGAAACCTGAGCAATTGGTAGAAGCAGCGAAGACAACCAATGCCGATTTAGAGCTACGTATGCAGCCAGGTTACGACCACAGCTACTACTTTATCTCTAGCTTTATTGATGAGCACATTGAGTTCCACGCGGCTTACCTAAACAAGTAGCAACACCTATTTAGCCCACACCTTGCAAAAGCGTGAGGTGTGGGCTTTTTTGTGCCTGCTGTTTGGCTGCAACTATCTTAAACAACGATTAACACTTTTAAACTCCAACGCTATACCAACACAAACAATACAAAGATAAAGGTACGAATATGAGCTGGTTTTTCTTGATGATGGGCGTAATGGCTGAAGCACTTTCTCACGTTGCACTTAAAGCCACTGACGGGTTTAGTTTGTCTAAGCCAGTGCCCGCATTGCTGGTGATCTCAGGGCACTTGGCAGCGTTTCTATTTTTGAGCCAAGCGATGAAGGGGATGCCTGTTGGTGTGGTGCACTCTCTATGGGCTGGACTAGCCATTTTGACAGTGAGCTTAATCTCGACCTTCGTTTACAGCCAACACCTGGACACAAAAGTTTGGATTGGCATGGGGCTTGTTGCCGCAGGCGTCATGTTGATCAACCTATCACAAGGCCACGCTCATTAATTAAACAATGAGTTGTCGTAAGGGGCTTACTCGTTCAGATTTACAAACAACAAATTATGAACAGTGAGTCAATTTGTTCAAATTTCCTAACAGAGTGGTGCCGCCTTCACTTATTCATACTCTTACAATCGACAAATCAAACCTGTTACCATAGCGCCTTCAACATCACCTATTTTGAAGGTTGCTATGAAAGCAATTAAGACTCTTTTCTTCCTGATGGTTTTGGCTTGCGGCCTATTTACGGCTTGGTTATTTATTCCAATCCCCGCGACCATGGACAAGCAAACGCTCGATGTCCCACTGACGGAACCGTTCAAGCTTGTGGCATACCGCAGTAATCCAAATGATGCGAGCAAACCATTCACTTATCACTACTACGTGATATCCGATGCCGTTGGTGTCGATGACATGGACCCGTTTTTGATTACGACCGATCAGTTTGTGAAGCTTGGCGACTTCGACGAGAACACATTCAACCTTACGGTTAACGGCAAGATTGAGAGTTACACCAACGATTTGTGGATCAAAAAAACCGACGGCAAGCTTCAACACTGGTATGTCAGCGTTGATGCGAACTACGTTCGTTAGATACGAACTCAAATAACTCCAACTTTAAAACTGCGCTCTGGTTTCCAAGCGCAGTTTTTGTTTCTTACCTACCGCTTTGCCCAGCAATCTCCATGTCACTGGCTTTTCGGGTGTCATAACCTCTACATCTGTTATAAGCTCCCTCTATAAAAGGCTCTCAATAAATCAAAACAACAAAGGACCAACCGTGGAATTTACGCTCGACAAATTTAACGGCATCATCATCGACCCGCTGACGGCACCACACGATGCTGACTCATTCCACGCAGAGCTCAGCGAAATCACCGAGTTTTCAAAGCAAAACAACAAAGGCATTATCTGGATCAGTTTACCTATTTCACTGTCGCATCTTATCTCAGTAGCGACTGAGCTCGGCTTTGTATTCCACAATTGTCTAGAAGACGAGATAACGCTGATCCACAAATCCGAAATCGTCGAATTTGTACCTTTCATCCCAACCCATACTTTGGGTGCTGGCGCATTGATTACCAACGAACACAATCAAGTGCTAATGATAAAAGAGCATGGTATGACAGGCTATAAACTACCTGGTGGCCACATTGAACTTGGCGAGGGTATCGAAGAGTCTGTGGTTCGAGAGACAATGGAAGAGACAGGCATAGAAGCCACCTTTGTTTCAGTGGTTGGCATGGCAACGCGCCATCCATATCAGTTTGGCAAATCGAACCTCTACTTTGTGTGCCACCTTATCGCTCAAACTCAAGAGATTGCGATTCAAGACACGGATGAAATTGCAGAAGCCAAATGGGTGGATGTGGAAGAGTTCATCAACAACACTGAGAGCTACCCGTTCAACCGTCAAATGGTCGCTTCTTTGGTCGGCAAACAAGGTTTGGTACTGACTCAACTCGAAGGTAATTCAGGTCCAACTCATAAGCCTGAAATTTTCTTTTCGAAGCACTAACGCAAAGTCGCCTCAAAGATTGCAAAACAAAAAAGCCAAGTGATTTGAATCTCACTTGGCTTATATTTCGATTGAACCTTCATCCTTACCGGTTTGGTAGATTGTTTAGAAAATCTTGAAAGCCTGCCTCTCGGACACGCCCCAGCACTTTTCGCAATTCACTAATTAAGCACCCATCAGCCCAATCAACACGAATATCAATCGGCGCTTTAGTCAGGCTTTCTACTCGGAGTGATGCGGAAAAGGTTCCTCGCTTGTCTCCTCCCGCTTGCAACGCAGCTTCCAAAGCAGTAATCAATATTTCTGGTAGCTCTGCTTCATAGTTGTCTCTATAAACAGGCGCACCATCTTCTAAGATTGAGCTTGGATTCAACGTCGCTTGAGCGATGAAGCTGTCAGAAAAGGCCTGTAAAACCTTGTCACTTTCTAGCATGTTCCCAGCAACGGCAATCGTAGGATAAGCAATCGAGCCAACATAAGGGATATTGTCATCCCCATGAATGAAAGCGCTGTCGCCATTTTTATCCATCACCATACATTGGCGTTTTGAATATTTGGCATCGCCTGCTTTTAAAGACTCGACAACCTGAGCAGCCGTCTTACCGAGAATAAATAACTCACGCGCCTTGTCTGCATACCAAGGGTTAGTAAATAACCCTTGAGTTGCACACGCCCCGACACCTCGCCAGCTATGATTTACATAGCCTCCGACTGAAACACCTCCTGTCGCAGAGATAGAAGCCGATAAACCGGTATTGGGATTAACGTGAATAAGTGAAATTGTCATAGATGTTCAACACCAAAAAAACTAGTAACCAATCATTTGTCCAATGAACAGTGCCACCCAACATAGGGCATAAACCACCAGCATAAATGGCACAATCGCTTTCAACCACTGCTCGTAAGACACTCGACCTAGCGCAAGCATCGCTAGCGTGCCGCCAGAGGTTGGTACAATAAGGTTTGTTAGGCCATCACCCACTTGGAATGCCGTAACCATCAGCTGGCGACTCATACCTGCTAAGTCAGCAACCGGGATCATGATCGGCATGGTCACCATAGCCTGACCAGAACCACCAGGAATAAATAAGTTGATGATGCCTTGAACCACACTCGCCACAATGGCAGCTAACGCGATTGGCATATCTTGAATCAGTGAACTCAATGCATTAACAATGGTATCGATAATTGACGCTTGGTTAAGGATCACTTGAATAGAGGCAGCAACACCGATAACCAACGCACCAGAGGTAACGCCCGACGCACCTTCCATCATCTGCTTAACAATAGCGTTTGCACCCAAGCCGTTCACGATACCAATTGCAATCGCCATCAATAAGAAGAGACCTGCGATCTCATTGATGTACCAACCGTGAGCGAACACACCGTAAAGCATGATACCTAAGCCAATAAGAAAAACGCCCAAGGTCATTTTGTCTTTCTTATTGAGTTGGTATTCAGAGATGTCTTTGCTCAGACCACCCGCTGTTTCAGGCTCTTTGAACTCCATTTTAGTGACACGAGAACAAATGTAGTAAGACAGCAGTGCCAAAGAAGAAAGCACCATCACCGTACGCAACCAAGCACCAGAAAAGATTGGAAGCTCCGCGATACCTTGTGCAACACCAACCGTGTACGGGTTAATCGGTGACAGAGCAAAACCCACGCCGATACCACCTACTGCCATCACAGTGCCCACTAAGCTCGAGTATCCAACCGCTGCTGAGATCAGGACCGCAACTGGCACTAAAGCGATGTTGTTTTCAAAGCCAACCGCTACACCAAAGAAACCATAGATGAACGTGCCTATCGTAATGATTAGGTTACGGTTTTTAATTCCAGCTTTGTTTACAGCCACACCAATTGCATTTTCTAATGCGCCTGTGCGTTGCAAAATATGGAATAGACCGCCTGCAATAAACACAATGAACAAGTAAGGTGCTGCGCTAATCAACCCTTTAGGAATAGAGACGAAGATATCGAAGAAATGTACCGATGGAACGCCTTCAATATAAGTGAATGAATCAGCAACAACCGTTGTTCTACCATCAACGACAACGCGCTCAAACTCACCAGCCGGCACGATAAAAGTAAGAAGGTAAGTGGCTACCAGTATAAAAAAGATAAGAACCATCGGGTCTGGTACGTTTTTATACCACGCCCTCTTCTCTGCTGTTTCCATTTTCTCTGTCATATCCATAACCAAATATCTCCTTAGTATAGGGAGCGCCTAAGAGCTGCGCTCTGTGTTATTTGTAGCAGGCGATAACCAGAACTTTGTTCAGATACCGTTAAAGACTGCTACCAAAATCTCGAATCGTTTATTTTTGCTCTGCTTTCATCAATAGACAGAAGTGGTTTAACACTTCGACTGCAGCAACCAAATCTTGCTGAAGAATTGCTTCGTCTGGGTGGTGGCTAATGCCATCAGTACAACGCATAAACAGCATGGCAATATCGGTGAGCTTACTCACTGCCAACCCGTCATGGCCTGCACCGCTGTATAGGTGTTTAGGTGTAATACCCGACAAACTTACCGCGTTACTTAAAACCGACGACAAAGATTCAGCGCAGGTCACGGCTGATTGCTCATAAGTCTGTTCATGACGGTAAGCCAAATTGTATTGATTCATCAGGCTTTCAATTTCCGCCAACATCTCTTCTCGCGCTTCAATACGAGAGGCATCATTTGGCGAACGAAGCTCAATGGTAATGTCTGTTTGTTGAGGGATAACGTTAACGCCATTCGGGTAGTTAGCAATTTTGCCAACAACACCAACTAAGTCTTCTTCTCGCTTACACAGTTGGTCAAACATATGGATCACTTGAGCAGCACCCACCAAAGCATCTTGGCGTAAGTTCATCGGTACTGTGCCCGCATGGCTCGCTTTACCAATGATCGACAAGGTGTGGCGCTCGATCCCAGTCATTGCCGTCACTACCCCTACAGGCAGGTTGGCTTGCTCTAACTGCGGGCCTTGCTCAATGTGCAGTTCAACAAAACCAAGCACATCTTCTTTCTCATAAGCGTCTTCACTGATGAGGTCTGGGTTACAACCAAAAGACACCAAAGCATCTCGCATGCTTACGCCGTTTGCGTCTTCTGCTGTCAACATCGCAGAGTCGAAGATGCCTGAAATCGCTTTTGAGCCTAAAAGTGTCGATTGAAAGCGCGTGCCCTCTTCGTCACTAAAAGCAATCACATCAATATGAAATGGGAACTCTAACTGGTTGTTGTGAAAGTAATTAACCAATGCGATTGGCAGTATTACACCCAAGATCCCATCGTATTTACCACCATTAGGTACCGTATCTTGGTGTGAACCAAAGATCAGTGTCTTAGCGTCTGGGTTAGCACTTGGGTAACGACCAATTAAGTTTGCCGCGTTGTCCATTCGAACTTCCATACCAGACATTGTCATCCAGTCATGCAGCTTTCGGTTTGCCTCTTCATGCTCTTCAGACGCACATAAACGCGTAACCCCTTCTTTATCGGGATCGGATGTTTGGCTGCATTGAGCAATAGACTCTAGCCATTCCCACGTTAAGCTGGCGGTTTCTTCGAATTTACCCATCTAAAATCATTCCATTCTGATCATGTACACCCAGGCAATTTATCATGATAAATATCAAATAAAAGCTATTTATCAT
>NZ_MCYD01001076.1:0-4164 GCF_002876325.1 Vibrio sp. 10N.261.52.A1 | reverse complement strand
AGCCCATACTTATCTATTTAGATACATAGGTTTATCGAGTGCTTAATTATATAAAACACTCGTTAGTTTGCGTATTTCTGGCACACGTAGACTATGACTAAGTAAAACTAATTATTCGCGAATAATAAAAGCGAATAGACGTATTTTATGTCAACGTTGGTAGCGAACGTAAATAATTCAATCTCTCTACATAGAACAACAATGAATAAAGGAAAAAGTATGAGCATGGACTTGCGTCAACAGTGCAATTTGTTTCTTTCAGGTCACTTAGATCCGACTCCGGCCCAAACATTTGCTCAGATGGCTGAATGGTGTGAAGAGCACAACATACACCACGATACTTACGGTGATGGTGAGTTCATCGAAGGCTTTGAAGCCAAAGTTGCAGATCTGCTTGGATATGAAGCGGCTGTGTTTGTGATCACTGGCACTATGAATCAACCCACGGCACTAGAGATCGCCTGCCAGGAGAAAAGAAACCCGCTGGTTGCGATGCATGAATCGAGTCATATTCTGCGTCATGAACGTCAAGGGTACCAGCTCCAGAACCGCTTTAATGTGTTGCCAGTGGGCAATGTGTTTCGCACTTGGAATGTCGATGACTTGAAAGCGTGGCCAGATGAAATCGCAGCGGCACTGTATGAGTTACCGATGCGAGAGATAGGTGGTCAGCTACCAGGGTGGGAAGAGCTCGAAGCGATTAAGCAGTATTGCAACGAACAATCCATTCATTTGCATATGGATGGTGCGCGCTTGTGGGAGTGTGGTGCATATTATCAAAAACCTTACAGCGAAATCGCAAAGGGCTTTGATACTGCTTATGTCTCGCTATACAAAGGGCTCAATGGGCTTGGTGGCTCACTGTTGTTGGGTGATAAAGCGTTTGTTGCGAAGGCGTCAGCTTGGATGAAACGACAAGGCGGTAATGTGTATCACCGTACACCTTATGTTGTATCGGCAGCAATGCAGTTTGATCAACGACTAGCGCAGATGCCCGCTTTGTATGAACGCACGAAACAGATCTACCAAATCTTGTTAGATTACCCTCAATTCAAAGTGAACCCACAACAACCGCAAGCGAACATGCTACATCTTTATTTGCCGGCAAGTTACGAAGATGGGATTGCTTTAAGAGACAATATTGCTAGTAAGCATAAGGTATGGATAGGAAACCCAGCTATCTGTGAGTTACCGAATCAATGCAAGATTGAGTGGTATGTGGGGGATCACTTATTAAACCTGCCGGATCACGAGTTGATCGATATCTTGGACCTCATTAGCGAAGCGCTGATTTGATTACCGAACGGCTGGACTGAATCTAGTGAGGAGTGCTAACTAGGATTAATACAGGTGTGTTTACCTGTATTCATTTAAGTCGGGACAATAGAGGGTGTGTTACATATATTGGTTGATATACACGTCGACTAGGAACATGAATACTGGAACGGTGCTAAGAACTCCGAAGAAGACGATAGGCACCCAGTTTTTCATTTTCTTTTTAGGTTGCTCTGTATTGTTCATAGGTTCGGCCTTAAATTCGTTGTTGAGTCTGCGCTTGGGTTAGAACTGAATGGTATCAAATAAATTAGCACTGCCCTATGCGGATTTGGTATTTCGTGGTGTGCATCAAACACAGAAAATCGCGTTGATTCATAAACGGTTCATAAAGGCTCAACAATAATGAACTTATTGAAAGAAGCACAGCCTTATTTGGCATAGTAATTAAACAGCATTCAAAGAGTTGGAGAATACAGAATGAAAACAATAGGTAACATCATTTGGTTTCTGTTCGGTGGCGTATTTATGGGATTGGCGTGGTGGTTCTTTGGGCTGCTTGCATTCCTTACCATCGTTGGTATTCCGTGGGGTAGAGCGTGTTTTGTTATGGGGAACTTCTCGTTCTTTCCATTTGGTCAAGAAGCCATTTCTCGTGATGAGCTGACCAATGAAATGGATATTGGTACCAGTCCGTTAGGTATGATAGGTAACATCATATGGTTCTTGTTTGCAGGTATTTGGCTTGCGATTGGTCATATCATGTCAGCGGTGGCATGTTTCATTACCATCATTGGTATTCCGTTTGCGATTCAGCACCTTAAGCTAGCGGTTATCTCACTGGCGCCAATCGGTAAAACGGTGGTTGATAAACGCGAAGCAGAAGCGGCACGAGTGAGAAATTACAAAGGGTAAGATTTTAATTCGAGCTTTAGAGAACTCAAAAGCACATAATTTGATGTGCTTTTTTCATAGAGTATGTCTAACGCTTCTGATAACGCTAAACGTTATTGAACAAGACTTCGACTCGAAAGGTGATGTTGGCTTCTTCAGTGTGTTTCTCGTATGGCTCTCGCTCCCACTGATAGCGCGGAGTAATCTCGTAAAATAGCCACTCTTTCCAAATGTTTTCTCGATAGGTAACCGACACTTGCGAGTATTCGTAGTGGTTATATGGCTCGCTGGTCGCGGTTATCGTGGCGCTGTATTGCAGAGCTTGGTCTTGAGAAAGGTAATGGTACAAGGTAATGCCCGTACCATACTCCCAGCCTTTGAGGTCATCGTTATAGCCAGCAAAGTTAGACCAACGCGCTAAGAAATCGTCACTCAAAGAGAGGTCAAAATCGATATCAGTGATCTCTCCCGTCTCTTTCTTCTCTTGATACACACGTTGGGTTAGCCGAAGCACTGCATCTGTGGTGAGCGGGTAGGTAAAACGGTAGCGAGCCTCGATACGAGGGCGCAGAGTCGCTTTGATATTAAAACTACTGTAACCCTTGGCATAGGCGTCATAACGAAGGCCAAGTGCATTCTCTAACTCTTCAGAATCTTGCGGGAAGAAGTCTAAGAATTCTTCATCGCCAACAGACTCGTAGATTAGCTTAAGCCTTTTGCTGACAAAGGGTAAATGTAAGCGTGCGTTGAGCTTGGTGGAGTAATCCACGTCACCGCCCTCAGAATAGATGAAATCATTATACCAACGTACAGAGGTTCCGGCTCTGGCGTCCTCGGTAATACGGTCATCCACAAAGAAGTTATCGAACCATATTGCGGGCTGACAAAACTTGCTGTTTAGGTAGTGGTAAGCTTTTTCGACGCGCGTGTCTTCTAACGGTTGGCTGTGACACTCATCCTGTTCCTCCGCGAAGGCAGAGTGGGAAACGAGCGACGCTAATAATGAGGAGCTAACTATCCAACGACTCAATGGAACCTGTTTGTCATTCTATGTATCAATAGTTTAACTATAACTAAGCAGTTACGACAATGCGACTTTTAAAGAGATTTATCTGGATCAGTGGCTATTCAAAACAGAGACTTGAATAGCATATGGTAGGTAAAGAAAACGGGCTCAGTAGGTGAGCCCATTTGTCGATAAGTTTATAAGTGACTTAATGGCCGATTACATTGCCGCTTCGAAAATCGCAGAGATTTCTTCGTGGGTCGCTTGTTTAGGGTTAGTAAAACCACATGCGTCTTTCAGAGCGTTGTCAGACAGAGTAGGGATATCTTCTAGCTTCGCACCAAGTTGCGCGATACCTGTTGGGATGTTCACGTCATTTGCTAGTTGAACAATCGCTTCGATCGCAGCTTCTGCACCTTGCTCTGGTGACATACCTTCAACGTTAACGCCCATTGCTTTTGCAACATCACGTAGACGATCAGGACAAACTTGCGCGTTGTAGCGTTGAACGTGTGGTAGCAAAATAGCATTACATACACCGTGTGGAAGGTCGTAGAAACCACCCAGTTGGTGCGCCATCGCGTGAACATAACCTAGTGACGCGTTGTTGAACGCCATACCCGCCATGAACTGTGCGTAAGCCATTTGCTCACGTGCTTCAATGTCTTCGCCGTGCGCTACTGCCGTTCTTAGGTGAGCTTGTACAAGTTCAATTGCTTTAATCGCTACAGCGTCTGTTATTGGTGTCGCTGCGATAGAAACGTAAGCTTCGATTGCGTGTGTTAGCGCATCCATACCTGTTGCAGCAGTCAGTGATGAAGGCTTAGCAAGCATTAGTTCAGGATCGTTTACTGAAATAAGCGGTGTTGTGTGCTTATCAACGATAGCCATCTTAATGTGGCGCTCTTCATCAGTGATGATGCAGAAACGTGTCATTTCTGAAGCGGTGCCCGCAGTCGTGTTGATAGCGATAAGAGGCATCATAGGTT
>NZ_MCYD01001075.1:0-9507 GCF_002876325.1 Vibrio sp. 10N.261.52.A1 | reverse complement strand
GAACAAAATTTAACCACGAAAGGTCAACACGCCCTAACCAGTGCCAAATAAGAAGCACAAGGAAGCAAAGATGGAGACAAACACATCCCATGAGCGAGTAATTGACGTTAAAGCTTATCAGCAGCTTGAGGCGATACTGGCTCAAAAAATAGAAACAGAACGCATTGTCACGCAAGAGGCAAAGCGATTGGCTTATGGCACCGATGCGAGTTTTTATCGCTTGGTGCCGAAAATGGTTCTAAGACTTAAAAACTTAGAGGAAGTGATATTCACGATTCAAAGCTGTCGTGAGCTGGGCATTCATTTTACCTTTCGCGCGGCAGGTACCAGCCTTTCAGGACAAGCGGTTTCAGATTCAGTACTTATCACTCTGACCGACGATTGGCGCGGCCATGAGATTGTCGATAACGGCAACCAGATCATTCTTCAACCCGGCGTAATTGGCGCCGACGCCAACAAATACCTTGCCCCGTTTCAACGTAAAATCGGCCCAGATCCAGCCTCTATCAACACCTGTAAGATTGGTGGTATTGCCGCGAATAACGCCAGCGGTATGTGTTGTGGTACCGCGCAAAACTCCTATCGTACTGTAGAAAGCATGAAAGTCGTCCTAAGCGATGGCACCCTGCTCGATACCGCAGACAGTGCTAGCGTTGAATCATTCAAGCAGTCACACAAAACGCTGTTTGATGGTATTGCTGAATTACACCGTCAAACCAGCTCAAATCAAGAACTCGCCGACAGAATCCGCCACAAGTATCGCCTTAAAAACACCACGGGCTACGCACTCAATGCATTGGTCGATTACCACGACCCAATCGAAATCATTAAACACCTGATGATCGGTTCAGAGGGCACGCTAGGCTTCATCGCCGAGATCACTTACAACACGGTGATTGAACACCCGAACAAAGCCTCTGCTCTGCTGGTGTTTGCGGACATCGAGCAAGCTAGTAAAGCCGTGACTACGCTATCCAAAACTCCGGTTGCGGCTGTTGAGTTAATGGACGGTAGAGCGCTACGTTCTGTCGCGGATAAACCGGGTATGCCTGCGTTCATGCCAAGCCTAGATCTAGAAGCAGCAGCTATTTTGGTGGAATCACACGCCAGCTCCCAGCAGGACTTAGATTTACAATGTAAATCAATTTTGGATGCATTAGCTGATTACACGATTGTCGAATCTGTCCCTTTCACGTCCGATCCTAAGACTGTCGCTACCCTGTGGGGCATCCGTAAAGGCATGTTCCCGGCCGTTGGCGCAGTGCGTGAAGTCGGCACGACGGTCATCATTGAAGATGTTGCTTTCCCAGTCGAAAATCTTGCAAATGGCATTCGAGAGCTGCAAGAGCTGTTCGATAAATACGACTACAGCGAGGCGATCATTTTTGGCCACGCTCTGGAAGGCAACCTGCACTTTGTGTTTACCCAAGGTTTTGATAGCCAAGAAGAGATCGACCGTTACGGTGGTTTCATGGATGACGTAGCCGAGCTTGTCGCCGTGAAATATCAAGGATCTCTGAAAGCGGAACACGGCACAGGCCGTAACATGGCACCTTACGTGGAGTTGGAATGGGGCAAAGATGGTTACGCCTTGATGCAACAGATCAAAGCGCTGTTCGACCCAGAAAGGTTGCTCAATCCTGGCGTTATCATCAACGACAACCCAAACTCCCACATCACAGACTTAAAGCCAATGCCAGCTGCCGACGATCTTGTCGACCGCTGTATTGAGTGTGGATTCTGTGAGCCAGTCTGCCCGTCTCGCACACTGACCTTGTCACCTCGCCAACGCATCGTGTTGTACCGAGAACTGCAACGCCGCCGAGAAGCAGGTGAAGAGATAGAAGCCAGCGAACTAGAAAAAACCTTTGAATACCAAGGCATTGATACCTGTGCGGCAACAGGCCTGTGTGCCGAGCGTTGTCCGGTAGGCATTAATACGGGAGACTTGGTGAAGAAGCTTCGTGTTGCCAAGTATGAGAAGTTCACACCAATCGCCAAATGGACAGCGGATCATTTCTCGACCACCACGAAACTGACCAAGGCAGGTCTCAAAACCAATCAAGTAGCGAGTAAAGTTCTGGGCGCAAACACGGTCGGCAAGCTTACCAATGGCCTGCGCTCAGTGACCAAAGGCGCAACGCCAGTTTGGATGCCAGAGATGCCGCAGTCCAACAGTCACACTCTCACGGCTTCACCAATGACAGCCGAAACTTCTAATGACGCAAAGAAAGTGGTTTACCTCCCGTCGTGTGCTAGCCGAACCATGGGTCAACAAAATGATGCGGTTGATCAACGCCCTCTTACTGAAGTGACCATGTCTCTGCTCAACAAAGCTGGATTTGAAGTCATCCTGCCGAAGAAATTAGACGATCAATGTTGCGGTATGCCTTACGACAGCAAAGGGATGAACGATATAGCCCAATCTAAAGCACAACAGCTCGAAGAAGTGTTGTGGCAAGCGAGTCGTCAGGGTGAATACCCAGTATTGATGGACACCAGCCCGTGTACCAAACGCAGTATTGAGCAGTTCACTAAGCCCTTAGAAGTTCTGGAGCCGACAGGCTTTGTGAATCAATATTTACTTGAACATCTGACGCTTGAGCCACTGAAAGAGACCGTGATGCTTCATGTCACTTGTAGCTCTCGCCGAATGGGCTTAGAGGGCGCGATGTTAAACCTCGCTAAAGCCTGTACTGAAGAAGTGATTGTTCCTGAGCATATTCAATGTTGTGGCTGGGCGGGTGACAAAGGCTTCACTACGCCTGAACTGAATGAAGCAGCGGTGCACCCACTTAAGGAACAAGTACCGAGCAACTGTACTCGTGGATTCAGTAACAGCCGAACTTGTGAGATCGGTTTGTCGCATCACAGTGGCATTCCGTATCAATCAATCTTGTACTTGGTGGATGAAGTTGCGCAGTAGCCAGACTTTAAAAGCGAGACACACTCTAGATAAAAAGGTTGCCTGAACGGCAACCTTCTGTGGCTCTAGTTAAAGCTCCCTCATGATGATTTGACAATATATGTCGTTTTCTGGGCAAAGGTTCAAAGAATTGTTCATTTCGTTGTTGAGTTCTTGAGCGTGACTGGTAGAAGCCAACATGAGTTGTATCAGTGCGGCCAAAATGGTTGTTTTCTTCATTACTGTTTTTCCCAATGTATACTGAAACAGAGAGCCCTTAAAATTTAAGTATATTAAAGCTGGCTCACTCCGAAGAACCATACTATTCAGAACTTTAAACATGAATGCCCATTTCTTAAAAAAGACAATGGAAGACTCAAAGCCGCATGAACTTTCTTGAATAATGACTACCAGTCCGAACCAAGCTAAGTTTAGTGATAAGCGATATTAAGGATTTTCAATATGTTACAATGCACTTTGTTTAAACGAGACCATACTCATCGCTATGGTTACGCACTAATGAGTGTCGCTAACTCTTGCGCAGAATAGTGCTCAGCCTCTTGACCTCTGCTGACCAAATCAATCACTTGAAGTTCACTCATATCACCAAACTCTTTGGCCAAGTAATCACGAAACGCTTTTTCGTTCGGCCATTTTCCTCGCACGATATAACCCTCTTCTTTGTCGAAATCTTCCGTTTCAAAGAAAGAAAAATCAGTCATACCAATATTGTGACAATACAAAACGAGATACATGTTTACTCCTCAAAATGGGTGGATTAATAAAAACTTACCGGAAGATAGAAATCAAGTTCAAACACTTCATCACTATTTAGGAAATGATTCTGATGATAATGCACATAGGCGGGAGTTGAACGCTGCTTGAAGCCTGATGTAGGTAACCATTTTTCTAATACCATACTGATTTGTGGTAGCAACTCTCCATAACGGCCATTGAGTCGAAACACGGCATGCAAACCACCGGGAATCACCATCTGATTAACCACGCTACGGTACTTAATCGGTTCACTGATCGCGATACACGCCACATAGCGACACTGGTCCATCTCGACCCAAGCAGGGTTTGAATGGTGCAAACCAAACTGGGTCGAAAAATCACGTTGCTCAGAGTTCGCCCACGCTTTCAATATCAACCACGCATTGCGAATAGAACGGTTATAGCCAGTGTGGCGAACATAGGCTGCCATACGTTCAGGTGTTTCCACTATTTTGGGTTCGGGTAGTATCCGCTGTGCGACATTTTGATAACCCGCCGCCACTTCAGGATCTTTCAAATAAGGCTTTTCGGCGATCTGTAAATCGTGTTTGCGCCACTCGCCCGGAGACATATTAAAGGTCGCTTTAAACGCTCGGCTAAACGAAGACACCGAACTGAAACCACATTTATTGGCTATCTCAACCACCGACGAGCGGGTATCGAACATCAACTGATTAGCGGCATACTCCATTCGGGTACGTCGAATGTATTGATGTAACGACTCCCCCACCACACTTTTGAACGTGCGATGAAAATGTTGCTCTGAGTAAGCCGCAATCTCAGATAGCGCTTTGGCAGACAACGGCTGACTGATGTCTTGATGAATATGGAACAGAACATCATTGATTCGAGATATATGTTGACGTGACATCGTTTAAATAGCATAAATGGACATGTTTAAGAGCATAAATGGACACGCTAGTTTTTACAATTGCCGTGTAATATCAAGCGATAGAATAAAAACGGAAAACGACGAGACACAACACATGGAAATCGCACAGTCATTACAACAAATTCAATCTTCATATATTCGAGAGATCCTCGCTGCAGCAAGCGATCCAAACGTCATCTCGTTAGCAGGTGGTCTGCCGGATGAGAAAACATTCCCAATCGATTTAATGAAGCCAACGCTAGAAAATCTAGCGAACATGCCTGAAGTTTTCCAATACGGCTCTACGGCTGGTTACGGCCCATTGCTTGACCATCTAACGCAAAGCTACCAATTGCCTGACACTCACACAGCGATGATCTGTACAGGCTCTCAGCAAGGTCTAGATTTGATTGCTCGTGCATATGTTGACCCGAATGATGTAGTTGTGATGGAAGCGCCGAGCTACTTAGGTGCGATGCAAGTGTTTGGCTTGGTTCAAGCAAACATTGTGACTGTGTCTCAAACCGAATTTGGCCCTAACCTAGATGAACTAGAAACGTGCTTTGCCGAGCAATCGCCAAAGATGTTCTACGCGGTGCCAGATTTCCATAACCCAACGGGCGTATGTTGGACAACAGAGACTCGCCAAAAAGTGGCAGAGCTGTGTATCAAATACAACGTGGCGTTCATTGAAGATGCACCATACCGAGAGCTACGTTTCACAGGCACAGAGCTGCCGTTGGTTTCGTCTTTCTGCCCTGATAACTCTATCGTTCTTCGTTCATTCTCTAAGATTGCATCACCTGGTTTACGTATCGGTGCGGTAACAGGCAAGCGCAGCTACCTTGAGCCACTGATCAAGGTGAAGCAAGGCGCAGATTTGCACTCAAGCGTTCCGATGCAGGCCCTACTGCTTGGCCTTCTAAAGCACCAAGACTTTAACGTACACATGGAAAGCATCCGTTCACTGTACAAGTCTCGCTATGAAGTGCTGTTTTCAGAACTAGAAAAACAACTGCCTGCTAACTGTGTATTGAAAGCCGTAGATGGCGGGATGTTCATTTGGGTTGAAATTCCAGAGTGCGATACTTTTGAATTGGCTAAGACCCTACTTTCAAATGGTGTAGCCGTTGTACCAAGCCCAGTATTCTATCCAAAACCAGATGGAGCAAAAGCCGCACTGCGCTTAAACTTCACTAACGCTAATCCAGAAGAGCTGACTGAAGCGGTGAAACGCTTAGCGGAAGTACTTAACCAAGCGTAGTCGCTAATTAAGTAAGACAGATTCAACACAAGCCCTGCTGTATTTGTACAGCAGGGCTTTTTCGTTCCTCAAACCATAAACCCACAATAAAACAGGTGATAAATAGCCCTACACTTGGTTGGTTTTTGTCCTACATAGCCTTAGTTATACTGCGGCGGATTTTAATAAGCCATCATGACGAGCTAGGCTTCAATGTCCAGCTATGATCAGAATAGGCAACCGCTCTGGATTTACGTTCCAGCTCGCAGAAAGGAAAAACCATGTCTCAATATGTTGTATGTGCTCTGTATAAATTCGTAGCACTTGATGATTACCAAGAAATTCGCCAACCGCTAACTGAGCTTCTAGAAGCGAATAACATTCGCGGTACTTTGTTACTCGCAAGTGAAGGTATCAACGGTACCGTTGCAGGTAAGCGCGAATCTATCGACGCTCTTCTTCAATGGTTCAAGCAAGACTCTCGCTTAGCGGATGTTGTTTACAAAGAGTCGTTCAACGACGAACAACCATTCAACCGCACCAAGGTTAAGCTTAAGAAAGAGATCGTAACCATGGGTGTTGAAGGCATCGACCCTCGCCATGTTGTTGGTACTTACGTTAAGCCAAACGAATGGAATGACCTTATCTCAGATCCAGATGTGATCTTGGTTGATACTCGTAACGACTACGAAGTAGATATCGGCACATTCAAAAACGCAGTAAACCCAAATACGGAAACTTTCCGTGAATTCCCTCAATACGTTGAAGATAATCTAGACCCGAAGAAGCACAAGAAAGTCGCGATGTTCTGTACAGGTGGTATTCGTTGTGAAAAATCAACGGCCTACATGAAAGAGCAAGGCTTTGAAGAGGTTTACCACCTTGAAGGCGGCATTCTAAAGTACCTAGAAGAAGTACCTGAAGAAGAGAGCATGTGGGAAGGCGATTGCTACGTGTTTGATGGTCGTGTTGCCGTTAACCACCAGCTAGAAAAGAGTGGCTACGATGTATGTAACGCTTGTCGTCTACCAATCACAGAAGAAGACAAAGCCTCTGAGCATTTCGAGAAAGGCGTAAGCTGTCCTAAGTGTTTTGATAAGCACTCTGAGGAGCAGAAAGCGCGTTTCCGTGAACGTGAAAAGCAAGTACAGCTATCAAATGCGCGTGGTGAAACCCACGTAGGTGGCGATGCTGCTCACCTAATCGAACAGCGCAAAAAAGAAAAACTGGCACACAAAGAGCAACAACGTTCTGGTAAGAAAGCTCAGTAATATTTGATTCTGCTGAAATAACAAAGGGCATTAACGTATCCACAATGGAAGGTTAATGCCCTTTTTTGATCCTACTCTCGCTTTGTGTTTAGGGACACATTTATCTTCAAAAATAGGTTCTATACTGAAGTTAATTTGATGAAAGAGGAAGTGCCAATGCTCAATGAAAACCATGCCTTTATCTTAGATTTCCCAGAGCTAAAATTAGACATTGTTCAACTCAACCACGACGACGAAACCTTCAAAGCGGACATGCAGAAATACCATCAACTCGACTACGACATCCGTCAGCTTGAGATCTCGGGTAGCCCAATTGATGACGACAGCATGCACAACCTAAAAGTAGAACGCATGGAGCTCAAAGACTCGCTTCACAAGCAACTCACTCGACATCACGCCCTGAAAATGGTGTAGCCATACAAACACTTAGTGTGGCCGCAATCGTCACACTAAGTGATTAGCTAAACGTTAAGTTACCTTATCCCCATCAGAAAAATTCAAATAGGTATGAAACCTCTCGCCATCATCTCGGGTTTCAAAATGCCAATTCATACGCTCACAAATACGCTGAACAATAATCAGACCACAGCCGTAGCCTGCGTTATAGGTTTCGTTACCATCATGCCTATTGACGATCACCAACTCTTTCTCAATCAATTGAATATCAATGTCGCCGATACTGTAGCTAAATGCATTCTTGATTAAGTTGTTCATGACCACGGTGATGAAGCTTTCAGGCGCATACACGGTAGCTGATCTTGAAACGTTAAGGCGGTAGCTCGCATCCTGTTTGGCAAACAAAATTGCCAACTCTTTCAGTTGCTGTCGGACCATGGTTTCTAAATCATGCTCAGAGAAGCGGTGTTCATCGACACTTTCTTTCCCAAGCAGCAAAAACATCTCAGTCAGAACACGCATTTGTTCACTGGCTTCTTGAACTCGATTGATAGCTTTCAACGCCACAGGAGGCTGGTTGTCGACTTTGGCGAGTAAATCTGCAGAACCTTGAATTACCATGATTGGCGTACGAAGTTCATGAGCGGCAAAGCGACTAAACTCCTCTTCTCGCTGAAAGTAGCCCGATATATCGTTTTTAGAATCGAGTAGAGTTTGCTCGATATGACGGGTTTCCGCGTAACCAGTTGTCACCTCAAAAGAAGGCTGGTCGGGCTGCATTAAACTGATTTTTTGCTCTATCTGATTCAGTGGACGTGACAATGAACGCACGACATAAACACTATAAAAAACCATAGCCAAGGAAATAAAGCCCCCCAACAGCATGGTGTAATAGTGGAGGCTCCACTCGTAGTTATCTAGGTAATCATCTGCATCATCTTGAAAGACGATGTACATCATCCCCTTGCCCGAAGGATGCTTCAAAACGATGAAATGTTTGTCCTCCGCCCCCAGAAGGTATTCATAGAAGCCTGGTGTTTTATAGTAACTTAACCAACGGGGTAATTCGTTCTCGCTCCAATAGGTGGAGAACTCATTCGGATTGGGCAATAAGGTATTTTCACCATATAACTCATACTCTGCGGTATAGCGGCTCGCTTCGGTATCTAACCAGTGGTGTAAGCTAATGACTTCCATCTGGTTTTCGGCCAAATAAATGGCTGTCCAGAACATGCTGAACATAACAAGTGTCATGATCCCAAAGCTTCTACGAATTTTCTTGTAGATACTTGGGTACGTGCTTTCTTTGACTGAGCTTTTACGCTTTAAGTCGGTATCCTTGTCCATGAATCGTCTCTAATCTTGAATGCTCAAAACCCTTATCAAGCGCATTTCGTAAACCATAAATGTGGCTTCTTAATGCATCACTCGATGGAGATTCGTCTCCCCAAACTGAGTCAATTACTTCTCTGCGCGACACTATTGCTGGGGCGTGTCGAATAAGCACTTTCAATATTTTCAGTTGAATACGACTTAGCTTAATCGGGTTGTCACCACGGAACACTTCATCGGTTTGAGAGTCCATCGTGATATCGGCAAAGCGCACCTTACCAACATCTAGCCTAGGACCACGGCTTGCCAATGCGTGCAGTCGTAAACTCAATTCTTGCATCGCGAAAGGTTTCAGCAAGTAGTCATCACCACCCGCTTGGAATGCTGCAATTTTGTCGTCCAGCTGCTCTTTTGCTGTCAGAAACAGAATAGGAGTACGACATGCCTGCTCTTGTCGCAGCTTTCTGACTGTCGAAATGCCATCTAATTTTGGCATCATGATATCCATAATAATGACATCGTAATGGTTTTCAGCCACTAGCTTTAATGCCGCTTCGCCATGATATGCGCAGTCAATACCAATACCTTCTAACTCGAGATAATCAGCAATGGTTTCAGAGACACTATGGTTATCGTCAACAATCAAAACTTTCATCGATTTATTTCACCTTTCTTCACGAGTGCTTCACGTTCGAGTTTATAAGATAGCGCC
>NZ_MCYD01001074.1:0-1696 GCF_002876325.1 Vibrio sp. 10N.261.52.A1 | reverse complement strand
TTGTTATAGTTCGGATGAAATTCTAAAAATAAAAAAGTTAGAAAGTTACAAAAACAGGTTGATTCATAATGATAGCGGTTATCCATTAATCATTGATAGGATGACATGTCAATCTATTGATACTTTGAGTGATAAAGACAAAAAAACGATATTTGACTATCATCGATTAGTCTATAAAGAGGAAATAGAGTCAAATCTAAAATACGACGATTCTAATGGGAAGCTAGAGTTTTTATTGTATTTTTCTTCTGGCTTGCTGGTCGGGCATGTGGTTAGAAATTCAAATTATATCATAAGTTTAGGTTCGCAATGTTACAAAATTAGGCATGACATACTCAGTCTCTTGGCGGAAGACTGTAAAAGCCAATTAATTACGATTCATATACTGGATAGCTCTCTAGCTCAGTTCATTGTAGATTCAAATTCGGGTTTTTTGTTCCTTCAAAACAATAAGGTTTACACAACATGTAATCTTGCAGAGTTTGACCGAAATCCATGGGTTATGGCTATTCGGAAAGGTCTAACAGACTTTAAATTTCTTCGTTATGCTGAATTGTCTAAGCGAAAGGAAGATGTTTACTCTAGACTATTTCAGTTGGGTTGTGAGTAATGTTGCAAAGTTAAATGAGATGACAGTGGCTTCACTTCCATCTCATACTCCCATGTTTAGCTTGATTGAGGTTGTTTTCGGATGAAAGGTATAATCGCACTGAAAACGATCACTGCTGCACCGATCAAAGCGAGTGAATTTGGCAGTTCGGCAAACAACAGATAGCCTAGAACCATTGAGTAGATCATTTGTGAGTATTCGACATTCGACACTACGTTCGCTTCTCCCCATTTAAAGGCTGTCACTCCAAACCACTGCCCGATAGAAGAGATAACGCCGACCAGAACTAATAAAGCCAGTTCAGACCATGTCGGCCATTGCCATTCGATGATCGCTGGGATTAACGCAACAGCGCCAACAAAGATGGCTTGGTAGGCCAATACAACGGTTTTCGATTCTACATTCGCCATTTTCCTCACACAGATAACCGCAATAGCAGCACCTAATGCTGCGACTAATCCTGTTCCAACATAGAACAGAGATTCACTTTCTAAGGTTGGTTGTACGACTAACATCACTCCAGCAAAGCCAACTAAGATCGTCGTCATGCGAGCCCAGCCAACGTTTTCTTTCAGGAATAGACGAGAGATAACAGCCACGAACAACACCTTCAGAAACCCTAATGCGGTTGCATCGGCAAACGGAATATTACTGACGGTTAAGAAGCTGAAGTAGAGTGCGATGAACGCACCGGTGACACGCCATACATGCATCGACACCATTTTAGGGTGGAGCATTGCGTCGATGTTGCTGATTATCGATGGCATTAATAAGGTGACGAAAACCAGTTGTCGAAATAGCAAGATCTGGAAAATGTCGATGGTCTGGCTCAACTCGCGGACAATAACGCCTACTAATATGAACAGCGCATTTGAGATAAGCGCCAGTGCAATTCCTTTTGCTGGGTCGGACAGTCCGTCGAAAAATGAAAGCAGCGGACGAGGCACTGCGAAGGAACGATGAATAGACATAACACACCTCTTGATGAATGGGTGCTGAGCATAAAGCCTACACTGGTAGACGGGTCAAACATGGTTTTTAAAAAAGTTCAAGGGATTAACAAGTAGAGGTGAACAAGCCTTTCAT
>NZ_MCYD01001073.1:0-5233 GCF_002876325.1 Vibrio sp. 10N.261.52.A1 | reverse complement strand
AAACTCATGTGTAAAATTAAATTTACACCAAATGTTTTCTATTATTTACGCTTGCAATCGTTTTTGTAGCTGTTATTGTGTTTTTAAAGATTGTTAACCCAAATGGAAATGTTGGGTGTAAAGTTAAATATACAGGTTGAGTTATGCAGAAAAGTGAATTAAGCAATGTCAATATTATCGACGAACAGGTACTGATTACTCCTGAGGAGTTAAAAGCAAAACTGCCTTTGAGTGATAATGCTCGTCGTTTCATTCAAGAGTCTCGTCAAACTATCGCAAACATCATCCATAAGAAAGATCACCGCATGCTGGTTGTATGTGGCCCGTGTTCTATCCATGATGTTGAAGCGGCAAAAGAGTACGCGAAACGCTTAAAAGCTTTATCTGAGCAACTTAGCGATCAACTGTATATTGTTATGCGTGTTTACTTTGAAAAGCCTCGTACTACGGTGGGCTGGAAAGGTTTAATCAACGACCCTCATCTAGATGGTACTTTCGATATTGAGCATGGTTTGCATGTAGGTCGTGAATTACTGGTTGAACTTGCTGAGATGGAAATTCCACTGGCAACAGAAGCACTAGACCCAATCAGCCCGCAATACCTAGCAGATACATTCAGCTGGGCGGCGATCGGCGCACGTACAACGGAATCACAAACGCACCGTGAAATGGCAAGTGGTCTTTCAATGCCTATTGGTTTCAAAAACGGTACAGATGGCAACCTAGGCACAGCAATCAATGCGATGCAGGCGGCTTCTTCTAGCCACCGTTTCATGGGTATCAGCCGTGAAGGTCAAGTTGCACTACTAACCACTCAAGGTAACCCAAACGGTCACGTTATTTTACGTGGTGGTAAGCAAACGAACTACGATTCAGTATCCGTACACGAATGTGAGCAAGAGCTAGATAAGTCAGGTTTAGAAGCGGCACTGATGGTTGACTGCAGCCATGCTAACTCTCGCAAAGATTTCCGTCGCCAGCCTCTGGTTGCTGAAGATGTGATTCACCAAATTCGTGAAGGTAACAAGTCGATCATCGGCCTTATGATTGAAAGCCATATCAACGAAGGAAACCAATCTTCTGATATACCTCTCAATGAGATGAAATACGGCGTTTCAATTACCGACGCGTGTATCAATTGGGACACAACTGAGGCACTATTGAAACATGCACATACGGAACTAGTCCCGTTCTTAGAGAACCGTTTGAAAGGTTAGTCAGAGTTTAAAAGTTAAGTGCCTCATCTAATGGGGCATTTTAAGATCTGTTGCTAACGAAATCGGCGTTGGTGCGGGCTTATAGATTAGTAAGGAATAAAATGGCCGTTGAACTGAACGAATTACGCGACCAAATTGATGCTGTCGATAAACAAATGCTGGATTTACTGGCTCAGCGACTTGCTCTAGTTGAGAAAGTTGGTGAAGTGAAAAGTGAACATGGATTACCTATTTATGTGCCGGAGCGTGAAGCGGCAATGTTGGCGTCTCGTCGTCAAGAAGCAGAAAAAATAGGGGTTCCACCACAGCTCATCGAAGATATTTTGCGTCGAACTATGCGTGAATCTTATGCCAGCGAAAAAGACTCTGGTTTTAAGTGTCTCAACCCAGAATTACGTTCAGTGGTTATCGTTGGTGGTAATGGTCAGCTTGGTGGCTTATTTGGCCGCATGTTTAAGCTTTCTGGCTACGAAGTTAAAGTCCTTGGTAGTCAAGATTGGGATAAAGCCGATGAAATCCTAGATAACGCTGGTCTTGTGGTTGTAACCGTTCCAATTCACTTAACGGAAGGTGTGATTGCGAAACTTGGTAACCTGCCAAGTGATTGTATTCTTTGTGATTTAACATCGATTAAATCAAAGCCGCTGCAAGCAATGATGAACATGCACCAAGGCCCTGTTGTTGGTCTTCACCCTATGTTTGGCCCTGATGTACCAAGCCTAGCGAAACAGGTGATTGTTTACAGTGATGGGCGTGGTTCTGAAAGCTACCAATGGCTACTGGAGCAATTTAGTATCTGGGGTGCGAGCCTATGTCAGATGGATGCTGCTGAGCATGACCACGGCATGACTCTGATTCAAGCGCTTCGCCACTTTACCTCTTTTGCTTACGGCCTACACCTAAGCAAGGAGAACCCGAACATCGACCAACTTCTGAAGCTTAGCTCTCCAATCTACCGTCTAGAGATTGCGATGGTTGGTCGTCTATTTGCTCAAGACCCGAACTTGTACGGTGACATCATTCTCTCTTCAGATGAGAACATTGAGATGATTCGACGCTTCCACCGTTGTTTTGGTGAAGCACTTGAGATCTTAGACGGAAAAGATAAAGCCAAGTTCGTTGAGAGTTTTAACCAAGTGAGTGACTGGTTTGGTGACTACTCACAGCAATTCTTGCAAGAGAGTCAAAGCCTGTTAAAACAAGCACATGACTCGATTCATCGTGGCTAATCGCGGTTTAAAGACATAGAAAAAGAGCGACCATTTGGTCGCTCTTTTTGTTTGTGTTGAATGCTCGTAATGCATTTGGCCTATGGTAGGCAAAATGCTTTTGGATCATCATGGGCCAAGCGAACACGCCCTAGTTCGTCGCGATAGGCGCTTTGTTATTCTCGCTCGATACTCGGTTATCTTCGCTTGATACCGTATCGATCGTTGAGCTGATGTAAGGTACGTTGGTCAGATTGATCTGCAAACGAACCACGTTATCTATCAGTTGCACCAGCGGGCCCCATTTCACCTTTTTCTCTTTCTCAAATACGTAATTGAAGTTTTCTGGTGTCCAATCCATTAAGTATTGAGGGTTTAATGAGCGGCCAAGGAAGCGCACTTCATAATGCAGATGTGGCCCAGTTGAGTTACCTGAGTTACCACAGCTCGCAATCACATCACCTTTACTGACAAACTGACCACTGCGAACTTTGAATTTTTGCAGATGCGCGTAAGAGCTCATGAAGCCGAAGGAATGGCGCATAGTGATAAAGTTACCGAAGCCTTTCTTGCTTGGACGAACCGTTTCAATCACACCATCTGCAGGCGCTAAGATATCTTCACCGCGCTTACAGGTTAAATCGATACCAGTATGGTTGTGGCGTTTGCCGGTAATTGGGTTAGTACGGCGACCGTAAGAAGACGAGATACGTTGATAAGCCATCGGACTATCATTAGGAATTAAGCGGAACATGGTAGCTCTTACCGCTGAATCGACGGCTGCAGCATCAATGCGGTCTTCTAGTGAAACCTCATCGGTGTGTAACTCTTCATCAGCCAGGCCTAGAACGGATTCCACATCGAATACACGCTTACCGAGTAACTGAATCGTGCCTTCTTTCTCTGTTAAGGCTTGAGATAGGTTGTGGTTGGTTTCAACTTGTTCCGCGTATAAGAACTCGGTCTGCTCTTTTTCAACAATCAGAGTTTCAATTAACTGTTGTGCATCACCGGCTTGTGCAGCTAGCTTGTTTTTACTCTCAAGGTGCATGTAGGTTGCACCACCAATCAGCATCGGTACTGAGAGCAGGGTTGTCATGCATAAGAGTACGGCTTTTCGACCGAAGTAAAACGTCTGTTCCCCCTGACTAGAGGGAATAGTAATGGACACTTTTTTAGACATGGTTCTGTATTAACTAAATGCTTCTAATAGAAAAAGGATAATGGAGATATTATTCCTTGCCTAAGTCGGTAAGGTGTTCAATCTCTCTATAAAGCAGGTCATCGTCACCAACGTTAAGCTCAACAAGGCGCTTAAGGTGGCTGATACTATCAATATCTAAATGCTCTATGCGTAAACGCATTGAGGTATTGATGGTAGAGACTATCGTTGCTTCTAACTGAATATTGATATCGCTGTTGGTCAGCTTAAAGCTAACGTGAACAGGGTTATCCTGGTTAAGTTGCTGTAACTCTTCGCACTGAATGAGCAAACCATGAAGAGATAAGTCTTGCACTGAGCCTGATACATTTACTTGTCCTTGTGAGATTTCAGTCGGAACTTGATAAATAACTCGTGAAAATTGACGTCTTTCAATCATAAGTATTCTCTCTATATCGGTGCGGAATGCGTAAGCCAGATATATCAAAGGCCGCTATTATCGCGGCCTTTGTTCAAAATACAAGCTTATTTACTTAGCAATACGTTTGTACTTGATGCGGTGTGGTTCTGCCGCTTGAGCGCCCAGAGTCTTCTTCAGCCACTCAGTGTACTCAGTATAGTTACCTTCGTAGAAGTTAACTTGACCTTCATCACGGTAGTCTAAGATATGGGTCGCAATACGGTCTAGGAACCAACGGTCGTGCGAGATAACCATTGCACAGCCAGGGAACTCAAGTAGCGCTTCCTCAAGAGCACGTAGTGTTTCAACGTCTAGGTCGTTGGTAGGCTCATCGAGTAGCAGTACGTTACCGCCCGCTTTTAGTAGCTTAGCTAAGTGAACACGGTTACGCTCACCACCAGAAAGCTCACCGATGATCTTCTGTTGGTCGTTGCCTTTGAAGTTGAAACGAGAACAGTATGCACGTGCTGGGATTTCGAAGTTGTTGATCTTAATGATATCAGCGCCTTCAGAGATCTCTTGGAATACTGTCTTAGTGTCGTCCATGCTGTCACGGAACTGATCAACAGAAGCAAGCTTAACTGTTTCGCCCAATTCAACTGTACCTGAGTCTGGTTGCTCTGCGCCGCTTAGCATCTTGAATAGTGTTGATTTACCCGCGCCGTTGGCACCTACGATACCCACGATTGCACCCTTAGGCATGCTGAATGATAGGTCATCGATAAGAACGCGGTCACCATATGACTTAGTTAGGTTCTTAACTTCAAGAACTTTGTCACCTAGGCGCTCACCTGGCGGGATGAATAGTTCGTTGGTTTCGTTACGCTTCTGGTATTGGCCAGTCGTCAGTTCTTCAAAACGAGCCATACGAGCTTTAGATTTAGCTTGACGACCTTTAGGGTTTTGACGAACCCACTCAAGTTCTTTCTCGATAGTCTTTTGACGTGCGCTTTCACCAGCTTTCTCTTGCTTTAGACGCTCATCTTTTTGCTCTAGCCAAGACGTGTAGTTACCTTGCCATGGGATACCTTCACCACGGTCAAGTTCTAGAATCCAACCAGCAGCGTTATCTAGGAAGTAACGGTCGTGGGTAATCGCCACAACAGTACCGCTGTAGTCCACTAGGAAGTGCTCAAGCCATGCAACCGATTCTGCATCTAGGTGGTTGGTTGGTTCGTCAAGAAGC
>NZ_MCYD01001072.1:0-1651 GCF_002876325.1 Vibrio sp. 10N.261.52.A1 | reverse complement strand
TCTCCCTCGCCGCGATTAAAACGCTTTTGACTAGGCGTCCCCATCCGAACGAAATTTAACCGCGAAAGGTCAACACGCCCTAATAGTTAATATCAGAATGAACACGAGCGCTCTGGAGTTGAGCGCTTTTTCATAGCACTGATATTAGGGGCTTTCTTGTAAAGCTAACCGTTGTAATGCTAAGGATTAAGTAATGGAAAAAGTGTGGCAAGTAATAGATTTCCTACTCGCTCATAAGTTTATTTTTAGTGCGCTGATTATCAGTCTTATTTTAATCATCCGCCGAATCACCTTATCTCAAATTAGGGGTGATGTTGCTTTCCTTAGCGAAGACCAACGTAATTGGATGTCCCGTACTAAAAACGGCACCTTTGCGATTATTGTTATAACGCTTTTTCTTCTCTGGAAATCTGAAATCAGTGAGTTTGCTCTCTCAGTAACAGCAATTGCCGTTGCGATAGTAGTGGCGTCAAAAGAGATCATCTTGTGTTTCACTGGCTCTATTCAACGTGCTAGCTCACGCTCATTTAGAATTGGTGATTGGATTGAAGTGGGTAAAATCAGTGGTGAGGTGATTGAACACAACTTGATGGCGACTGTGATTCAAGAGATCGACTTGTATCATGGGCAATACCACTTCACTGGCAAGACCGCTACGCTGCCTAACAGCATGTTCTTTACTTATCCTGTAAAGAACCTCAACTTCATGAAGCGTTACGTTTACCATAGCTTTACGGTGACGGTGAAAGACTTCGTGAACCTGTACCCAATGGTGCCGGGTCTTATTGTCAAAATTGAAGAGCATTGTGAAGAGTTTATCGATGTTGCTCGTCGTTATAACGGCGTGATCGAAAAACACGCTGGTGTCGACCTTCCTGGCTCTGAGCCGCATATCCACATCACAAGCAGTTCAACCGGTGAGCAAGAAGTCCATTTTATGATTTTCTGTCCAACCGAGAAGGCGGTTCATCTAGAGCAAGAGATTCGTAAAGATTTCATGGAAGCATACGCTGAAGCATTTCCTGTCAGTGCTTAATCCTGCAGTCCGCTGAGCCCCAAACAAAAGAAAGCCGAGAGCGATTAGATCGACTCTCGGCTTTTTTGTTCTAACTATCTGTTCGTTTAATCTAGGTCAGCCAGTGGTAACCAATCGACTTGTACGCCTGCTTGTTCAAACATATCTTGGCTCACTTTGATTTTGTCTCCCCAGCGAGAAAGAAAGTCTTCACTTTGCTCTGGGCAGTGAACCGCAGAAATACCGGTTTGGATGATTTTCGCTGCGCAGTTTGGGCAAGGGAAGTGAGTTACCCAGATTTCACAGCTGTCTAAATCACGCTTAGCAAACAAGATTGCGTTCTCTTCTGCGTGAAGCGTTTTTAGGTATTTCATCTCACGATCATCAGTATCAGCACTGTCCGATACACCATGAGGGTAGCCATTAAAGCCAACCGAAACAATGCGGTTGTGTTTGGTGATAACAGCACCAACCTGAGTGGACGGATCCTTACTCCAGGAACCGACTAATTCCGCCATTTGATAGAAACGTTTTGCCCATTTTGAAATCATTCGAATTACCTTAACAAGGAAGTATGAGTTTTTATTATTGAAACCATATTATGTTAGACAATATATACAGAGAGGGGAAGTAGGA
>NZ_MCYD01001071.1:0-2370 GCF_002876325.1 Vibrio sp. 10N.261.52.A1 | reverse complement strand
AAACTCATTCACCAAAATAGCCCAATTCTCATCGGCTGGTTTGTGTTTCATTAAGTTAAGAATCGCAGAGGTTTTTCCTACTCCGAGAAACCCAGTAATAATGTTGGTCGGAATTCCAAGCAAGGGGGATTTATTAGAGCTCATTAGCAATCCTTCTGTAGCCTTGAACAAGAGTATGGTTAGCAGAGACAACCGATTCTGAAAACGCAGAATACTCAGGTGGTACCTTTGAGATATTGTTTAAATCAAACCCTGAACCTATGTTGGTCATCGGTGGTACATGGAAGTTCTCAGGTAAGTCGTGTCCGTCTACTACACAGTTATGGCGAATTACACAACCTTTGCCAATCACCGCATTAAAGACGACAGAGTTGAAGCCAATAAATACGTCGTCACAGACCTGACAAGGACCATGAATGATCGATCGGTGAGCAATGGATGAGCGTTCACCAATAGTGACGGCAGCGCCAGCTTTTGAATGAATAACCACACCATCTTGAATATTCGTGTCTCGCTTAATCACGATGGCTTCCATATCGCCGTGTTCATTAACCTCATCGGCACGTATCACGGCATAAGGACCAATGAACACGTTATCTTCAATGATCACCTTGCCACAAATAATGGCTGTTGGATCAATGAAGGAGGTTTCCGATACGTTTGGCATATGGCCGTTAGGGTTTCTTCTTAACATATTGAATTCTTATTTTATTGACTTGATGAGCTAAGCACTCGTTTAACGTTTAAATGACAGCCTCATTGCTGGAGAGTGATTTGTATCTCGGATGAAGATCGAATCTGCATTGCTATAAACCTTGGTGCCATTTACCCAAGTATGTTTGATCTGGGAAGAGAATTCGTGACCAGTGAATGGAGACCAAGCACATTGATAAAGGTTGTTTTCCTGATCAACTAATGTTGATGCTTGTGGGTCGACGAGTACTAAGTCTGCGAAGTAGCCTTCACGAATATAACCGCGCTCTTGTATCGCATAACGAATGGATGGGTTATGTGCTGTTTTCTCTACGACTTGTTCTACGGTCATGGTTCCGGCATGCACGTGGTCAAACAGAGTTAAGAGGGCGTGTTGTACAAGAGGTAAACCGGCAGGCGCTTGCTCATAAGGAACTTGTTTTTCTTCCCATGTGTGAGGAGCATGGTCTGTGGCGATGATGTCTATTTGATTGGTGCTAAGGGCGGCAAGTAGTGCTTCTCTATCGCTTGGAAATTTGATGGCTGGGTTGCATTTGATTTGGTTCCCTAACCTTGGGTAATCTTCATTACTGAACCAAAGGTGATGAACACACGCTTCAGCGGTTATGCGCTTACCTTCGATTGGCCCTTTATCAAATAGTGCTAACTCTTTCTCTGTAGTGATATGCAATACATGAAGCTGGCTATTGTGCTTTTTAGCGAGCTCAACGGCATAAGAAGAAGAGGCATAGCAGGCTCTGTCATCTCTCAGGATAGGGTGGTCTTCAATCGTGAAATCTGCTTTCTCTTTTCTTAATTGCTCTTGGTTTTTAGCGATAACAGGCCCGCTTTCACAATGGGTGACAATTAGGACGGGAGAATCACGGAATATGGCATCGAGTGCTTGAGGATCTTCAACCAACAGGTTACCCGTTGAAGCACCCATAAATACCTTTACACCACAGTGTTTGGTTGGGTCGAGTTTCTTAATTTGGTCTAGATTGTCCTCTGTTGCACCGAGGTAAAAGGAGTAGTTAGCCAGTGAACTCTGTGCTGCGATATCAAATTTTTTCTCTAAGGCTTCAATGGTCGTAGTGGCAGGGTTTACGTTTGGCATTTCCATGTAGCTAGTAATGCCACCTGCGACAGCGGCACGAGACTCTGTAGCGATTGAGCCTTTGTGGGTTAACCCAGGCTCGCGAAAATGGACTTGATCGTCAATCATCCCCGGGATGAGGTAGCAACCTTTTGCTTCAATGACTTCACAATTTGAATTGGGCTGTATATTGCTTGCAACCTTTTCAATTCGTTGGTCGACAATTAATACATCTGTCTCGGTAATGGTACCTTCATTGACCACGTAGGCATTTTTAATGAGCGTTGCAGGCATAGCGTTTCACTTTCTCCTTGTTAATTAAGCTAATACGGTTGGAATCTAGTTATTAGATGTAGGTATTCTTAGCAGGACGCATTCACTTCGGGCTTAGCACACTCATCACAAACACAGCTGATCTCTAACTGAGGGCTTGTGACGGTGAATCCTTGTTGTTTCGCGTGAGATTTAAGATCGCGAATAATAGAAGGGTTGATGGTTTGTTCACTTATCTTGTCGCACTTAGAACAAATCAAAAACTGTGGGATGCCATGTTCGTGCTCACAAAGGATGTGATCACAAAG
>NZ_MCYD01001070.1:0-380 GCF_002876325.1 Vibrio sp. 10N.261.52.A1 | reverse complement strand
CTTGTTGAAAAGCTGAAATAGACTGTAGTAGTAGGCACCCGTGAATGTGTTGGCCGAGGTGATGAAGTAGGTGGTGATAAGTCCTAGTAAGGCTCCGATGATATTGAGGTACTTGATTGTGGTCACGTTCACTTGCCACCACATACGGATGTTGTGAAAAGTGATTTGACCACCACGAGTCGTAGACATAGCAAAACTCCTTGTGAAGGAAAACAAAAAAGCGCCCACACTGAGTGAGGCGCTTTTGTTCGGTTGTTTCGATGAAGTATTGATACCTTGTCGGTTTTCATCTTTCTTTGGTTGGGCTGAATTAAAGTCAGTCGGAACTTTAATGATTAGGCCTAGGTCACTCAGGCTCTGAATATGATTAATTAATCATA
>NZ_MCYD01001069.1:0-7438 GCF_002876325.1 Vibrio sp. 10N.261.52.A1 | reverse complement strand
TTTAACCAGCAAGGGTGACCAGATATTTATTTCGATTGGTATCATTCCAATATAACGCAGGTGTCCATTTTTGGCGGATCAGAACAAATGAGGGAGGCCCTTTGTAGGGGACTTCCCCAATGATTATTTGATCAATAACGCCGATAGAGATTCTACAATTTGGCAACTCGGGCAGTCACCCTAGCTACAACTGAGGAAATATTAGGCCTTTCTACTAATAGTCAATGCCGCTTATTGCGGCGATCTAGGCAAGAAGCGGCGGAGCCATCAGCACTTGGTCTGGTTGGAACAAATTATGGAAGGAATTATTTTAAGAAAGGCTCCTACAATTTATTGTAAAGGAGCCTTTTGTATCATGCAGCCATGGCCATTAGGACTTTATCCTGCTGTTTGCAAATCCCAGAGTTTGGCATAGGTGCCTTGTTTTTCGAGCAGCTCGTCGTGTGAGCCTTGCTCAGAGAGTGTCCCAGCATCGACGACAAGGATACGATCAGCGTGGCGAATCGTGTTCAAGCGGTGGGCAATACTGATAACTGTGCGGTTTTTACATATTTCAGGCATGTTCGCCATGATGGCAGACTCAGATTCATAATCCAGCGCCGAGGTGGCTTCGTCCAGAATCAAAATTTTCGGATTGGACAGCAGCGCCCTTGCCAGCGCGATTCTTTGCCGTTGACCTCCGGATAGCATGCCGCCTTTTTCACCGACTTGGGTGTCATACCCTTGCGCCATATCCGGCACAAAGTCCTCCACACCCGACATCCTCGCCACTTCTGCCACCGCTTCATCGGTTGCATTGGGGTTGTTCATCCGGATATTTTCGGTGATGGTACCTGCAAACAGGTGGCTCTCTTGAAGAACCACACTCATTTGGCGACGAAGCTGAACCGGATCAGCAATCGCGAGGTCAAGCCCATCAACCATTACCTGTCCGTTGGTCGGGGCATAGAGTCGCTGAAGAAGTTTGGTGACTGTGCTTTTACCAGAGCCAGATGGACCCGTAATGCCAATAAACTCTCCGGGCGCGATGCTAACAGACAGCCCCCTGAGCACTTCAGGTGCTTCTTCAGCATAGCGGAAGCGGACATTTTCAAAATCCACCCGCCCCTCAAGCTCTGATACCGACGCCAGCCCTTCACTGCCAGCTTCGCACGGCGTATCCAGAATGTCGCCAACCCGGCGCAGGGAAATCAGGGTATGCTGAAAGTCCTGCCACATTTGCGCCAGACGCAATATGGGCTGAGTAACGTGACCAGATAGCATATTGAATGCCACCAGCTCTCCCGGCGTCAGCTTTCCTTCCATAACCAGCTTCACACCCCACCATAGCAAGGCGGCGGCAGTCAGCTTCTGGATCAGGCCAATTCCCTGTCCAGCCCAGATACCGTATTTAGTGGCAGAAAATGACGCATTGACGAAGCTGGCCAACTGTTGCTGCCACCGGCGATCAAAACGCGCTTCCGTGGCGCTTGTTTTGATTGTCTCAATACCCGTAACCGCTTCTGTTAGCATTGCGGTGCTGTCGGCTCCTCGTTCGAATTCGGTATTCACACGCATTCTCAAACCGGGACCGACCGCGAGCCAGAAGCAAAAATACACCACCAAACTCGCCAAAACCACGAGGGTCAATTTAACGGAGTAGGCCAACATGGCCGCAACGAAGAGCCCGACAAAAGCCATGTCTAGCAGCAGGGTGAGTGCAGATCCTGTCAGGAATTGCCGGATATGATCCATTTCCCTGACCCGTGCGATGATCTGACCTGTCTGCCGCTCGCCAAAATACCTCAACGGCAATCCCGTCAGGTGCGCATAGAGCCGGGATGACAATTCGGCATTGACCTTGCTGGAGAGGTTGGCAAACAACCAGTTTCTTAGCAAACCATAGATGGGTTCCATTACTGCCAAGGCCAACATGGCAAAACCCAACACTTCCAAACTTGATAGACTGCGGCTAACCAAGACTTTATCAATGATGTTTTCAAACAACTTGGGTGAGACAAGTGCAATGATTTGTAGCATCAACGACACCGCAATCACCCACACAAACTGGCGCTTATGTTTTTTGATTGAAGGAATAAACCAGCTAAATCCGAATTTAACGGCCGGTGGCGCGGGCTCTCCTAACCTTGCCAGTAGGATACGCCCCTGATAGACGTCTTCAAATATTGTCCTGTCGGCTTCGACGTTGCCAGCTGCGCCTTCTGTTACCACTGCATCGGCCGTGATTTCATTGACGATGATCCAACCTTCACTGGTTTGCGCCATAAAAGGAGCAGGAAACCGCTCGAGCTGCTCGACATCCACAGATTCGATACGGGCTTTCAGACCGCTCCATGTCGCCGCTCGCCTCAGATCAATATCGTCTATCTGACCATCTGTTCGCCCTAACCTATGCGAAAGCTGTGCGGTATCTGCACGGCAGTCGAATTTGTCGGCGAGCAAACCAAGCGTATCAAGTGTTGCTTTGAGTTCAGCATTACCCCTGTTCATTATCGCTCCCTTAATGATTCGGCTTGGTATTGCTGCAATGGGCTAAGGAGATATTCAATCACTCGGCGCTTGCCGGTTTTAATTTCAGCCACCACACTCATTCCGGGTTGAATCGCTACCTGCCTGCCTTCAATATCAATGGTATTCTGCGCTAGGCGGATCCGCGCGGGGAACACCAGCCCTAGCTTTTCATCTTTAACAGCATCACGTGATACAGTAATGACTGTACCGGACAAGGTGCCATATTTGGTGTAGGGGAAGGTGTCGACTTTCACCTCTGCGATTTGACCGGGAACCACAAAACCGACGTCTTTGTTCAGCAACATGACCTCAATATCAAGCAGCGCATCATCAGGGACAATAACCATCAACTTTTCTGCTGCTTGAACCACGCCTCCCTGAGTATTGGCCTGCAACTGTTGAATGGTTCCGCTCACGGGTGCAATAAGTTGTTGAAGTCGGTTTGCTTCACTGACCTTAACCAGCTCTTGGCGAAGCTCTGCCTGCTTCCCTTCCAGCTCATTAAGCTTGCTCTGGAACTCCTTACGTTTCGTTGCAAGGTAAGTGTCTTTTTGTTCCATCAGCTTATCTTGCTCAGCATTCAGTACATTGAGGCGTGATAGCTGCTGCTGTTTGCTGCGTTGGTTATCGAGAAGCTCTTTTTCAAGCTCCATCACTTCCATCTGAGCAATGGATTTTTTCTCGGCCAGTTTTTGACGGGCTGAAAGGCGTGTCGTCACATTCTTGAGCAAGGTTTCCAGTGACCGGATCTCAGCCTTGGTCGCCTTGTAATTCGCGCGATTCACAGCAAGCTCGGCATCCACGCTTTCCATCTGCGCCCTGATTTCCAATACATCAGATTGCAAGGCGGCTTTTGATGCTTCAACCAAGACCGACGAGATACCTTCAGGAATGGCGAACTGGGCCATTGAGACTCCCTGCCCTTTGGTCAGGGCGCGATAACGCGCCAGTTCCATCTGGGTGTAGTGATACTGGCTTGTCACCCGCGCAAGCTCTGCCTTCGCACCGGTTGGGTTCAGTCGGATAAGGATTTCACCTTTCTCAACGTGTTGCCCGTCTTTGACCAAGATATCCTGTACTTCGCCCTGAGAAACAGGTTGAACAAATTTGGATCGGCCCGAGACGATAACCTGTCCTGTCGCACTGGCATGAATACCCAACTGACCGACAATAGACCAGATCAAGGTGCCTACAAGTAGCAGGGTGATCAGCATGGCGCTTGTCCGTGCAAGCGGGCTAGCAGGGCGTTCGACGACCTCTAGGTAGGCGGGCAGGAACTCATACTCACTGGCTGAGGTTTTTTTGCGCTTTGAGAGCAATCTCTGCCATAGAGCCAACATTATTTTCTTCATATTAAATGGTTTCTTCTTGCTTCAATTCAGTTTGGAGCTGCCACAAACGGGAATATGTCCCCTTCGCTTCCAGCAACGCTTCGTGACTACCGCTCTCGGTGAGCATGCCTGCTTCAACAGTGATGATCCGATTGCAGCCTCGAACAGTGGAGAGCCGGTGAGCAATCGTAATAACGGTCCGACCCTGACAAATCTGCGCCATGTTCTTTTGGATAATTTCTTGGCTTTCGTCATCCAACGCACTGGTTGCTTCGTCTAAGATCAATATTTTCGGATCCCCCAGCAGCGCACGCGCAATGGCAACGCGCTGCCTCTGACCACCTGATAAACTGGTGCCGCCTTCCGACAATACAGTGTCGTAGCCCATAGGCAGTTTCAAAATGAAGTCATGGGCACCGGCAAGCTTTGCCGCGTTGACAATGGCGTCGAATTCAGCACTAGGATCTTTCAGCGCAATGTTGTCCCGAACAGTACGGTTGAACAGGTAGTTTTCCTGCAAAACCACACCAATTTGCGACCGGAGCTCCGTGGCGGATAAATCATTCAAGGGGATATCATCAATCAAGATCTCCCCTGCCTCGGGCAGGTAGAGTTTTTGGATGACGCGGGTAATGGTGCTTTTTCCTGACCCCGAAGGGCCAACAATGCCGATACTCTCCCCAGCGGCGATATCCAGATTAATGCCTTTCAATACCGGGTCTGCATCTGGGCTATAGCGGAAGATCAGGTGATTAATCGCCACTTTGCCCTTCAGCCCGCCTTCCAGCTTCTGCGCGCCCGACTCTTGCTCACCGGGCAAATTGAGCATGTCGCCCAATGCCTCGACACCCACCCGCGTTTGAATATACTGCTGCCATAAGTCGACCAGCTTACCCAGCGGTTGGTGAACGTGGGAAAGCAACATGTTGAACGCAATCAACTGTCCAATCGTGATTTCTAATTTCATCACTAAAGTGGCGCCATACCAGATCACCACGGCACTCGTCACTTTTTGCAGCAACTGAACAGACTGTGTGGAAAGATTATTGATTGTCTGGGTACGGAGGTTCGCACCTACAAACTCTTCAACCTGTCCGTGCCATCGGCGTTGCATCATTGGCTCGATAGCCAAACTTTTCAGCGTCTGGATGCCGGCAACGGATTCGGTCATGAATGAGGTATTCTTGGCGCTACACTGGAACTGGTGTTCAACAGCCCCGTTGAGTCGCTTCCCAGTTCCCCAAGCAAGGAAAAAGTAAAACGGCAGGGTGGCCAACACCAATATCGCCAGATCAGAAGACAAATAGCGCATCACGGCAAAGAAGACGAAGCTGAACGCGACATCGACACCGAGGGTCATAGCTGAACTGGTTAGAAATTCGCGGATGCTATCAAGTTCACGTACCCGCGCAACTATGGTGCCTACCTGACGGCTTTTGAAGTACAGCAGGGGGAGCGAAAGCAGGTGGTTAAACAGTTTTGCCCCGAGCCGTATATCAATGCGGTTGGTAGTGTGGGCAAAAAGGTATTCTCGGAGGCCGCGGAGAACCACTTCGTAGATACCAACGATCACCAACACCGACACTAGGACATCCAGCGTCGACAAAGCGGAATGCACCAGCACCTTGTCCATCACAACTTGGAAAAAGAGTGGGCTGATAAGCGCCAACAGCTGTAACATCAAAGAGAACACGAGAATCTTGCCCAACAAACTTCGATAGCGAAGAAATTCAGGTATAAACCAGCGTATATCGAATCTGTTCTGCTTGAAGTGGCAGAAAACGACCGTCCCGCCCCACATAATTGCAAGCTCATCCAAGCTCACAATTCCTGGCTGCCCACCAAAAGGCGATTGGATCAGTGCTTGCTCTTCGTTCATCTTTGCCAGAATGGTGTAGTGCCCATTGTGGTCACAAAAAATGAGCGGCAAACGATTCTGCGGCACTTTTGCTAACGCCGTACGCTTTTCAGATAGCTTTACGTCGTAGTGCTTGCCAATGTCAGGCAATAGCTTTTTAGTGGTCGTTGGCTCCTCGTCCTGACATTGCCACTGCGGTTTTGTTTTCCCTGCAAGTTCGGCAAGTGTATGGATACAAGACGCCAGCGTCTCAAGATTGGTCATTCAGCCCCCTATTGATTTAGGAGCTGATTGTCAGTATTTAGTGATCTCAGTCAAACGAGCAAAAAGCACTCACCGGTTATGTTTGAAAATTAATGGATCCCATCAGCTTTTTTATAGCGTTAAAACAGTTACTTAAAACCAACCAGAGCGAGATGAAACAAAGTTCACACCTTTATCAAACTCCCGTCATTTCGGTCAAAATCACAACAAAACCCTAAAAGAGATGAGTGGGCTAACTCGAAAAATAGCGTCCATGTGCGAATAAAGCTGGCCGTTATTTTCCTTTCCTTTCTTTGATATCACGGTAGTCCGGAGGGCCGACTATGTACCAGAGCCTCTGACTAAGAGAAGCATCTTCCGATGTGAAAACATTGGAAAGCATCTTTTTCCAACGATGAAATGTCACAGTCAACGGCTCCCATGGGGCTACTGGCTCAGTAATACCGTATCCAATCATGATACCGTCTCGCTCCGGCGTAAAAGTACCGAACATCCTATCCCAGATAATCAGAACGCCAGCGTAATTACGGTCTATATAATCCGGGTTGATGGCGTGATGAACCCTGTGATGCGAAGGTGTGTTAAGTACGTACTCCAACCAGCCTAGCCGCTTAACCACCCGGGTATGAACGAAAAACTGAAAACCCAAGTTGATAGCAACTACGGCGATAATCAAACGCGGTGGAAAACCCACGAATATGAGCGGCGTCCAGAACAACCACATGCCGGAAATGGGGTAAGTCAGGCTCTGACGAAATGCCGTAGAAAAATTCATTCTGGGGGAGCTGTGGTGAGCAACATGAGATGCCCAAAGCCAGTTTATTCGGTGAGACGCACGATGAAACCAATAATAGAGAAAATCCTGCAGTAGGAACGCGGCAAGTACGGTTAGCGGGGACAAGGTTATGTCACAAACCCGGTACTGGTGTAACCAAAGAAAAAAAGGCATAAGAAGAAATGTGGCGAGCAAATCCGCACTTTGATGTAGCGCTGCCAATGCCAGATTACAAAGGACTTCTCTTGGGCTATAGTCGGCTTGCCCTTTCCTCCTAAGGTATCGAAGCTCAAGTAGCATGCATACGCCAAATGCGGGTGCAAAGAACACCAATATTAAAGATTCCATCGACAGTTCCATTGCCACGTTACCTTCTCTAGAAACGACATGTACCCAAACAGCCTCAAGAAGTTTGGGTATATAAAGCCAACCTATCCCTACACTAGCTTTGTAGTCACTTCATCTGAACTCTGCATAAGAATAGCGGAACTCAATAGGAAAGTGATCTAAAAATGCGTGATACTCTTTACGGTTCAATACGGTCAGAATAGCGGAGAGTGTGCCGAACCCAATCCTGATCACCAGCCTGGTGCGTAAACACCGTCACCGTCTGGCTCTCTTTTGGCACACTGCTATCAGGACGGTATATATCCATCAATGCGTTATCGAAATGAACCCTAATGAATTTCTCTCGTTTGT
>NZ_MCYD01001068.1:0-2624 GCF_002876325.1 Vibrio sp. 10N.261.52.A1 | reverse complement strand
ATGGTGATGAAGCGGATGACTTGGTTGCAACACTGGCAAAGAAAGTTGCAGACCATGGCGAGACCGTAACCATCATCTCTACAGACAAAGGCTACTGCCAACTGTTGTCGCCTACCCTGCAGATCCGCGATTATTTCCAACATCGCTGGTTAGATAAGCCCTTTATCGAGGCGGAGTTCGGCGTAAAACCAGAGCAGCTTGCAGATTACTGGGGGTTAACCGGTGTAAGCTCTAGCCAAGTGCCAGGCATCCCTGGCGTGGGGCCAAAAGCAGCAAAAGAGATATTAACTTCGTACCCCGATATTGAAACTGCATACCAAGCGGAAGACTTACCGAAGAAATATCGTAAGAAGTTTGATGAACACATTGAGTCCGCTCGAGTGTGTAAGCAAGTCTCTGCTCTCAAAACAGACATAGATTTAGGCTTTAACCTACAAGATATTCGTTACGAAGCGAGCTCTTAGCTCTATACAAAACCCTTTGTTATACCAAGTTCCAGATACAGAAAAGCCTTAGTCGATACTAAGGCTTGTTGTTATTTTGGCTGCCGCCTAACTGAACTTAATCGGATGATTAGAAGTTATAAGCGATAGAAGCTTTAAAGTTACGACCGGCTTCGTAGCTGGTGTACTTGTCTGAGCCCCAAGAGATACCAAAGCCAGTATGCTCCGCGTATTTCTTATCAAGAATGTTATCGATACCGATGTTCATCTCTAGGTCTTTCGCAAATGTAGGTGTGTAAGCCGCCCAAATATTATGCGTAGCAAAACCAGCACGCTTCACTTGCTCACCCTTTTCATCCGTGTAGTCATTACCCGGAACGAAGCGAGAATCCCAACCAAACACAAACTCACTGTTCAGGCTGTAGTTAAAGCCCGCTTTGAAGTTGTGAATGCCTGTTTTGCTCATGTGGCTTGTTTTGCCATTCTCTAGATCTTTCTGGTCACCATCCGAGTAAGAGTGGTTAGCGTATACGCTTAGAGAGTCTAATGCGTAGCTCAGTACCGTTTCCACACCCCACACTTCAACATCGTACTGGTTAGCCAGTGTTGTGTTGTTCTTAGTTGGGTGCATTTGGTTATCAAGGTTGTAGGTGTAAGCCGTGAAACCTAGGATAGCGTAATCTGCTGCCAATAGACGTGTCAGCTCGTAATCAAAACCAGCCTCATAGTTATTACCCGTCATCGCCTTAGTATCAGACTGCTTAACATCTTCAGCCGCTTTCATTGTCAAAGTCTCTGGCAATGACGCGCCTTTGAATAGACGACCGTAGCCTACACGAAGTTTTAGATTATCCGTGGTTTGGTATTCACCTTTAAATTTAGGAGACAACTGGTCGAAGTCGCCATCGTAAACACCACCAAGTTTATGAATGTCGTAACGCAAGCCAGTGGTTAAACGGAAGTCGCTAAACTCGTACATGTCTTGCAGGTAAAGACCGTAAGCTGTCACGGTACCACCATCCATGCCGTACTTCTTGGTCTCACCTTGCTTAGAACCGCTTTGGTAAACACCGTCACCCGCGTCAATCCATTGCTCTGCTTTATAGCCATCAAGACCGTAAGTCAGCTCATGCTCACCAACCCAAGAGATATTACGAATGTCACCACCAATGGTTGTCACGTTGTATTCACGATCAGGGATAGCAATTGTGCCATCTTTAATCCATTTTCCGTTCGCGTCTTTATCCCAAGCCGTATCCACAAGCGCATCGCGCTCCATGTACTGACGGTTGTAGTAGATATTGGTTTTCAGGTGTACTAAGTCACTACCTGCATCGTATTCATGTTGCAGAGTCACAGTATCACGGTTAAGCGAGTGGTAGTTGTGCTCTTCATCCGCATACAGAGCACCGGCCTTCTCACCAGAAAGCTGACGTTTACCACCATCGTTGTATCGGTTAAAAGTCAGTTTAAATTCGTTAGCGTCATTCGGGATGAATACCACTTTCGCGATGCCAGACTTCAGTTCGCCTTGCTTAGACGTCACTGCTTCCTGATCAGGGATATGTAGGTCACCATCTTCAGAGTAATTTGCAATCCCCATGAATTGCAGCTTATCGTTTACTTTTGCATACACAGCAACGTTGGTTGCGAAACGCTCGTAAGCCGTTTGGTAGCTAGTTTTAACTCGAGCACCAATGCTTTCGCCGGGCTTAAGAAGGTCGCTTGGATCTTTTGTCTCGTAGCTAAATGAGCCGTTAATCGCACCAGAGCCAGACAGTGCAGAGTTACCGCCTAATTCAATTTCAGCACGCTTAAGCATCGCTGGGTCAATGGCCTGATCACCAGAATGGTGGAACAGCTGACCTTCTTGACGTGCACCATCAATAGTCACCACGGCAAACTTGTCTTCCATACCACGTACATACACTTTGCGAGAGTAACGTGCGTTTCCATCTACCGTTACGCTTGGCATAGTATTCAGTACATCTTTAATGTCTGATGCTTGTTTCTTTTCAAGTGTGTCAGAGTTGATTTCAGTCTGAACAAGTTGATCAAGAGCTGAACCAATTACCACTACCGTTTCTTGTTCGTCGGCAGCAAGGGCTGTAAATGAAGTTAAGGCAACCGTAACGGCTACTGAAAGTGCTTTAAGTTTCATACTGTGTTTTTATATTTTAT
>NZ_MCYD01001067.1:0-3653 GCF_002876325.1 Vibrio sp. 10N.261.52.A1 | reverse complement strand
CTATTATTATTTATCGGTTTGTATGATGTCGCGCGTTTTAGTTGTTGATGATGATATTCAGTTGTGTGAATTATTGGGTGAAGTTCTAGAGAATGAGGGGTATCACGTTGATACCGTTCATTGTGGCGAGGCTGCATTAGAGTTTATCCAATCCAATCCTGTTGATTTAGTGTTGCTTGATGTGATGCTGCCTAACCTCAGCGGTATTCAAGTCGCGAGGCGCATCTGTCAGCGTTTCGCTACGCCTATCTTGATGCTAACGGCACTCAATGACGATGCATCGATGCTTGATGGTTATCAAGCGGGTGCCGATCAATACATCGCTAAACCTTTCAATGTTCCTGAGCTACTGACCCGTATCAAAGTTATCTTGCGTCGAGTTGGATTTGAGCGTCAGAGACAGTCTCTAGCTTCATCCAACCACGGTTTGTGTGAACAGATCTCTCGTTTACCTCTGACGGGGACAGAAAAAGATCTGCTTGATTATTTGATTAAGAATGACGGCATTGTTGTGTCTAAGTCTGACTTACAAATACATGTCTTAAAGAAAGAGCTGTGTCCCTTTGATCGCAATCTAGACATGCACATCAGTAATATCCGCCGCAAGCTAGTACAGGCAGGCTTGTCTAAACAGCATATTAAAACGGTTCGTGGCAAAGGATATAGCTACTTAGAGTCGGTTGGAGAATGAGTACCAAGCTGATACGTTGCCCTGACTTCATTGCCAAGCGTAAAGATGGACTAACGTTCCAACTTTTCTCATATTTGACAATCATCCTTGTCAGTATCTTTATTTTTCAAGCGGTTGCAGAAAAAGCGTTGATGAAGGCACTACTTAAGGTGCCTGATTCTGTTAAGCAAGAAATGTTGGATCTTGCGTATCAAGCCAATGTGTTAATCGAAGATGGTGATATGGATGAGCTGGCGGACTGGGCCAACGCTCAGCAGTATTACTTGTTTGTTTTAGACAAAGACAATCATCCGTTAACACATAGACACATGCACCCTCACTTTGAGTTCAAGTTACGCTTCTTAAGAACGTTGGATCATCAATTGGATGCTGTTGTGAATCGACCTATCTTTGGCTTACCTTTAGAAAACGGTAATAGCTTGGTTATCCAATTACCGCACCGATTCCATCCCGCAAATTCGTTTGGCTTGTATTCGTCATTGATGAAGGTATTCATCGCTTTCATCATCTTGTCTTTGTTCTCTTTAATAATGGCTCGGAGGCTTCAGCGACCTTTGGATCGTTTGAGAGAGGCGAGCCGACGTTTAGCCGAAGGTGATTTCTCTGTGCAAGTCGTCTCTGAATTGAAATCAAACACCAGAGAGTTTAATGAACTCGCGGTGGATTTTGACCATATGACGTTTGAGATTAAATCATTGGCAGAGAAGCAACGTCGATTGATAAGAGATGTCTCTCATGAGCTCAGAACTCCTTTAGCAAGGCAAAACCTCGCATTACACTTATTGCGTAACAAGGTCGATGACAAGAGCGTTGGTTTGCTCGACCGTATGGAAAGTGAAACCGAAGAGATGAACAAGCTAGTGGGCGAGATCCTCGAATTTAGTCGCTTAGAAACCTCTCGCTACGATTCCAAGCTTAGCTTGATGCACCTAGAGCAATATTGTTCGATGCTTATCGCGCAAATGCAAAATGATTTAAAACCTAATCAAACGCTGGTGGGGGATTTAGAGACTCCGACCTCGATGGTGAACATTGATGAGCGATTGCTTTTAAGAGTAATTGGGAATTTGGTTGGTAATGCGATTAAGTATGCAGGTGAGCATGCTCATATTTCTGTAACGACGTATGAAATGACAATCGATCAACGTTACAGTGTCATTTCTGTAGAAGATGATGGAGAAGGTATCCCTGATAACAAAATTGCAGGTATTTTTGATCCGTTTACTCGTATTGAATCTGCAAGAGACAAGCAGTCTGGTGGCTACGGTCTGGGCCTGGCCATCGTTAAAGAGGCAATGGCTGTGATGAATGGCCATGTCACGGCGGAGAATAGAGAAAGTGGGGGACTCAGAGTGAATCTTATGTTCCCAATTAGTGAGTCAGTTAATTAATCTTACCGCTCTGGTTATATTCCGCGGATGGTACTTCTTTAAATCCATAAAAAACGCCACAGCAAATGCTGTGGCGTTTTTTGTGTTTATAGCTAAAGCGTACCATTAATTACGCTTTAGCTTGAAGCAAGGCTGTTAGATTACGCTTCTTGGCGTGATAGCTTAACTTCTTCTTCTTTCTCACCTGCTGCAGGGTCGTTGAAGCGAGACTCATCAAGAGCGCCTTCAGACTTAGCAACGATGATAGATACGGCACTATCACCTGTGATGTTTACAGCGGTACGGATCATGTCTAGAAGACGGTCAACACCCATGATTAGAGCGATACCTTCAAGCGGTAGACCGACTTGGTTCAATACCATCGCTAGCATCACTAGACCAACACCAGGAACACCTGCAGTACCTACAGACGCCAGCGTCGCTGTTAGGATAACCATCAGGTAATCACCCATAGTAAGGTCGATGTTGTAGGCTTGTGCGATAAACGCAGTCGCAACGCCTTGCATGATTGCAGTACCGTCCATGTTCACTGTTGCACCTAGTGGTACAGTGAATGAAGCGACTTTGTTGTCTACACCCATACGGTTCTTAGCCGTTTCCATTGTTACAGGAATCGTTGCATTCGAAGATGCTGTTGAGAATGCAAACATGATTGCATCTTCCATCTTGCGTAGGAACGTAATAGGGCTAAGGCCAGTGAAGCCTTTAAGCATCGCGCTGTAAGTCACCAAACCGTGTAGTAGAAGAGTACCTGCAAGCACTAAGAAATATTCTGCTAGGTTCCAAATTGCAGCCAAGCCTAAACCAGAGAACAGTTTCGCCATCAAGAAGAACACGCCGTAAGGAGCAAGGTTCATCAGCAAAGCAACAAGCTTCATGATAACTTCGTTTAGGTCTGCAAATACAGCAGCAATGCGCTCACCTGGTTTACCAGCAGCACTAATCGCGATACCGAATAACACAGCAAACACGATTACTTGTAGTGTCTTGCCCTCAGCCATCGCCTGAATAGGGTTGGTTGGGAACATGTCGATGATTACTTGGCCAAGAGAAGGGGCATCCGCTGATTTAAAAGAGCTCGCAGCAGTCAGATCCGCACCAGCACCAGGTTGGAACAGGTTACCGATCGTCAATGCTAGAGTGATAGCAACGGCTGTAGTACCGATATAAAGTGCAAGCGTTTTGCCACCCATACGGCCAAGAGTTGATAAGTCTTTCAGGGAGCTTGTACCGCACACTAGTGAAACGAAGACTAGAGGGACAACAAGCATTTTCAAACTGGCGACAAAAATTTGTCCGCCTACTTCAAAGAGTCCGTTAACGATGTAGTTGTTAACAAATCCACTTTCTGCAAAAAGGGATTGAATGGCAAATCCCGTTAATATACCTACGACCATACCAAGAATTACTCGGCCAGTCAGAGACATAGGTTTTTTGGTATTCATTTAGAACACTCCTTATTATTTATAACTTTGATACCTTTTCAAAGTGAGCAGGAGATTAGCAGTCGGATAATCAAATCGAAAAACAAAAAATGAGTTTGGAATTATAGATGTGATCAAAATCACTAA
>NZ_MCYD01001066.1:0-1054 GCF_002876325.1 Vibrio sp. 10N.261.52.A1 | reverse complement strand
CTGTGCCGCTCGGATCGTTTCCAGCTCTTTCATGATCGTCGCGTGTATACCTTCACTCCAGCTTGGGAACTGGTTGTACACATCTGCCGTCAACTGGTTGAACTCTTCAGAATTCACTTCATTGAAGGTAACGCCTAGCTCTTCAAGTTTCTGAGTGTATTCAACATCCAGTTTAACTAGCTCAGCAGTGTTAGATTCAGCACCCGCCTCTAGCTCTTCGTTGATGATCTGTTGTTGCTCTGGCGTAAATTTGTCCCAAAGCGTTGGTGAAATGTAGATACCCACAGTGCCAAGGAAGTGCTTAGTCAAAGACATGTTCTTAGCCACTTCGTAGATCTTGGTTGAGTACATTGTCAGGATAGAACCTTCAAGACCGTCAACTACGCCTTGCTGAACGCCTGCGTAGGTCTCAGGGAATGGAAGAGAAGCTGGAGCTGCGCCCATTGCTGAAAGTGTACTGATGAACAGCTGACTTTGTGGAACACGAATACGCATGCCTTTCATGTCATCAGAGTTAACGATCTCTTTATTGGTGATCATGTGGCGGAAGCCAAACATGTAGTCTGCGTTCAATACTTTGATGCCCTTCTCTTCCGCTTTAGCTTTAAGGCCAGCGACGAAATCAGTGTCCATCATCGCTAAGTATTCATCGTAGGTATTGTACAGCATTGGACCTGCCAGTGCAGCAAAGTCAGGCACGTAATCACCTAGATAAGTCAAATCCTCTACGGCAATCCAGTTGGCACCGTTAACCACTTGTTCCAAGTTATCTTTGTAAACAGGCAATTGGCCACCAGGGAAAACTTTAATGTTTACCGAGCCATCGGTTCTTTCTCGAATTTTGTCGGTCGCTTTGATTAGCTCTTGTGTAAGCAGCTCATTTTGAGTGAACACAAGGCTCATGTTGATATTGATCGGCTCGTCTTTAGCTTCAGAACCAGCCTTGTCAGCTTCACCACAACCAACAAGCAGCGTTGCCGCCATAATTACTGTACCAAATAGCTTTTTCATTTTTTATCACCTTTATGTGGCTATCGTTTTCTAAATATAGAGG
>NZ_MCYD01001065.1:0-2379 GCF_002876325.1 Vibrio sp. 10N.261.52.A1 | reverse complement strand
CTGTAGAATATACTATACCAATCTAACAAATTAGACGACTATTTTTAGCCGTCTAACTCTATTAAGAATTTGGCGATTACTGAGATTTCTCAGCGATGAATTTTTCTACGCAAGCTTCAATTTCAGCAGCTGTAGGTAGAGATAGTGCTTCGTCAGCCATAGCTTTAACTTCAGCGAAGTTAGAGTTACGGATTACTTTCTTAACTTTAGGGATAGAGATGCCGCTCATAGAGAACTCATCTAGGCCCATACCAAGAAGAAGAAGTGTTGCACGCTCATCACCAGCAAGCTCACCACACATACCAGTCCACTTACCTTCAGCGTGTGATGCGTCGATCACTTGCTTGATTACTGTAAGAACAGCAGGAGATAGCGGGTTGTATAGGTGAGAAATCATTTCGTTACCACGGTCTACCGCAAGAGTGTATTGCGTTAGGTCGTTAGTACCGATAGAGAAGAAAGATACTTCTTTCGCTAGGTGGTGTGCGATTGCAGCTGCTGCTGGAGTCTCAACCATTACGCCGATTTCGATGTTTTCATCGAAAGCTAGGCCTTCAGCGCGAAGTTCAGCTTTGTACTCTTCGATTGCTTTCTTCAGTTCACGGATCTCTTCAACAGAAATGATCATTGGGAACATGATGCGTAGTTTACCGTGTGCAGATGCACGTAGGATACCACGTAGTTGGTCACGTAGGATTTCACGACGATCCAAGCTGATACGTACTGCACGCCAGCCTAGGAACGGGTTCATCTCTTGTGGAAGATCCATGTATGGTAGATCTTTATCGCCACCGATATCCATAGTACGGATGATCACTGACTCACCGTTCATTGCTTCAGCTACTTCTTTGTAAGCAACGTATTGCTCTTCTTCAGTAGGAAGCGCGTCACGGTCCATAAATAGGAATTCAGTACGGTACAGACCAACGCCTTCACCGCCATTACGCAGGATACCGTCACAGTCTTTTACTGTACCGATGTTGCCGCAAACTTCTACACGGTGACCGTCTAGAGTTTCAGCATGCAAATCTTTTAGTTTTGCTAGTTCAGCCGCTTCTGCTTCGAAATCTGCTTTGATTTTCTTAGCTTCTGCTAGTTCAGCTTCAGAAGGGTTGATGATGATCTTGTTGTTCATCGCGTCTAGCACAAGCATGTCGCCGTTCTTAACTTGCTTAGTGATATCGTTAGTACCAACGATAGCTGGAAGCTCAAGAGAACGTGCCATGATTGAAGTATGAGATGTACGACCGCCGATGTCACAAGCGAAACCAAGAACGTAGTCTAGGTTGATTTGTGCAGTTTCAGATGGCGTTAGGTCGTAAGCTACTAGGATAACCTCTTCACTGATGTCTGATAGAGACACAATGTTGATGCCTAGAGCATTTTTAACGAAACGAGTACCGATATCGCGGATATCAGTTGCACGTTCTTTTAGGTACTCATCATCAAGAGATTCAAGCGCACAAGCTTGCTCTTCGATCACAGTGTGGATCGCGTTGTCTGCGTGCATTTTTTCTTTCTTGATGAGTGCTAAAATCTCTTCTTCTAGCTCTTCATCTTCAAGCAGCATGATGTGGCCTTCAAAGATTGCTTCTTTTTCTTCGCCAAAAGTTTCAAGTGCTTTTTGCTTAACAACTTCAAGTTGTTGAGAAGATTTGTTACGAGCGTCAAAGAAACGCTGTACTTCTGCTTCAACTTGGTCGTCAGAGATAGATTGAGTGTTTAGGACAATTTCATCTTCTTGAAGTAGTAGTGCTTTACCGAAAGCAATACCAGGAGATGCTAGGATGCCTGAAATCATAGCCTTACCTTAGTTGTTCAACTGTAAACGGGAGAGTGTGTGACTTTAAGTCGTCGACTAATGTCGCGCTTATTCCTATCTATTTCGAACAAAGCCACTTTGCTATGCAAAATGGCTTTGAAAGAAGGAGACCGTATTAGTGTAGTTGATCCATAAGAGCAACTAGGTGGTCAACTGCTTGCTGAGCTTGAGGACCTTCAGCTGAAATAGTTACGTTAGTACCTTTTACTAGGCCTAAAGTTTGTAGTTTGAACAGGCTTTTCGCGCTAGCGCTTTTGCCGTTAGAAGTCACTGTGATGTCAGCGTCGAAAGATTTTGCTTCTTTAACGAACTGTGCAGCTGGACGAGTGTGAAGACCGTTTTCTGCTGTGATTTCTACTTGCTTCTCGTACATTTTATATACCCCAATTAATTTATTTTTTGTAAGTTTGTAACCAGTTTAGCTTAACTGCTTTAGCTCAAATGCGCTAGAGGCTAGTACGCCATGTTCGTGTTAGAACTTAGACTGGTTATAAATTTTTATCCAGCCATGGTCATCTTTTGTTGAGGACTCACGACCTTCAGAATCTGTTTATTGC
>NZ_MCYD01001064.1:0-1938 GCF_002876325.1 Vibrio sp. 10N.261.52.A1 | reverse complement strand
ATATTAAATCATATTTAATGCATAAGAAATCAAATAAAGCCAAAAATTAAGTATGAATAGTCAAATTTTGAAATGTAACTTACCTCAGAAATGGATGTGTTGAGATGTTGAAAACCACGATCATTGGCGCAAGCGGCTACACAGGAGCAGAACTGGCTCTAATGATAAACAGACACCCTGAGCTCACGCTATCAGGTTTGTATGTCTCAGCCAATAGTGTAGACGCAGGTAAACCTATTGCAGCACTGCACGGTAAGTTAGCGGGCTTGATTGATATGCCAGTACAGCCATTAACGAATCCAGAAGAAGTGGCAAAGCAGTCTGATGTGATTTTCCTAGCGACAGCACATGAAGTGAGTCATGACCTGGCTCCTATCTTTCTAGAGAATGATTGCCAAGTATTCGACCTATCAGGTGCTTTTAGAGTTAAAGGCGAAAACTTCTACCAAGAGTTTTACGGCTTTGAACACCAACATGAACAGTGGCTAGATAAAGCGGCTTACGGTTTAGCGGAATGGAATGAGCAAGAGATTAAAGAAGCTCAGCTTGTTGCAGTCGCAGGTTGTTACCCAACGGCATCACAACTGGCGATTAAGCCTTTAGTTGAAGCTAAGTTACTGGACGAGAATCAATGGCCTGTGATTAACGCGACCAGCGGCGTTAGTGGGGCAGGGCGCAAGGCGACCATGGTCAACAGCTTCTGCGAAGTGAGCCTGCAAGCTTATGGTGTATTTAACCACCGTCATCAACCTGAAATGGCAGCACATTTAGGATGTGATGTGATTTTCACTCCGCACCTAGGCAACTTTAAGCGCGGCATTTTAGCGACCATTACTATGAAGCTGGCTCAGGGCGTGACAGAACAACAGGTACAAGATGCCTTTGAACAAGCTTACCAAGGCAAGCCAGCCGTAAGGTTACTCGAAGAGACATTGCCAAGAATTCAAGATGTAGAACAGACACCTTTCTGCGATTTAGGTTGGAAGGTTCAAGGTCAACACATCATCGTTGTTTCAGCGATTGATAACTTATTAAAGGGTGCATCTAGCCAAGCGATGCAGTGTTTAAATTTACGTTATGGTTTTGCGCCATTAACTGCGTTAGTGTAAGGAAATCTAGATATGAGCCTTAATAATCAACCATTAATCATAAAGCTAGGTGGCGCTGCGCTATCTTGTGGTGAAACACTTAGCAAGTTATTTGGTGCGATCTCTGCTTACCAACAACAAGCACAACGACCAATCGTGATTGTTCACGGCGGTGGTTACCTTGTCGATGATTTAATGAATAAGTTGAACCTTGAGACTGTTAAGAAAGAAGGTCTGCGCGTTACTCCTTATGATCAGATTCCTGTTATTGCTGGCGCGCTAGCGGGCACGGCGAACAAATTACTGCAAGGTCAGGCGATTAAAGACGGTATTAATGCTGTTGGTTTGAGCCTAGCTGATGGTGGTTTATGCAAAGTGAGCGAATTGAACGCTGAACTGGGCGCAGTTGGCAAAGCTGAACCAGGTGATTCAACCGTTCTACAAGCCATTCTGAATGCGGGCGCACTGCCAATCATCAGTTCAATTGGTCTAACTGAGCAAGGGCAACTGATGAATGTGAATGCTGACCAAGCTGCGGTTGCTGTTGCTGGTGCACTTGATGCTGAGCTGGTACTGCTTTCTGATGTAAGTGGCGTACTAGATGGCAAGGGTCACCTAATTCCAAGCCTTAACCAGCAGCAAGCTGATGACCTTATCGAAGGGAAAGTGATTACTGATGGCATGATCGTGAAGGTTCAAGCCGCACTAGAAGCTGCTAACGACCTTGGTCGACCAATCGAAGTCGCGACGTGGCGATACCCAGAAAAGCTAACACAACTGTTTTCAGGTAAAAGCATAGGAACACAGTTTTTACCTCAGTAGGTCTCACTGCGAGTCACTACTTAAAGAA
>NZ_MCYD01001063.1:0-8256 GCF_002876325.1 Vibrio sp. 10N.261.52.A1 | reverse complement strand
GGCTCTGCAACACTTATCGCTGAATCGATTCGTCGTGATATCTGGAATGAACTTAATCTAACGGCGTCTGCTGGTATTGCTCCGATAAAGTTTTTGGCGAAAGTGGCTTCGGATATGAATAAGCCTAACGGGCAATTCGTTATCCCTCCACAAGACGTGCAAACGGTAATCGATGAACTACCACTTGAAAAGATCCCCGGCGTCGGCAAGGTGAGTATTGAAAAGCTTCACCAAGCGGGCTTTTTTACCTGCAAGGATATAAAAGAGTCTGACTATCGCGATCTACTACTTAAATTTGGTCGCCAGGGCGCCTCATTGTGGAAGCGCAGCCATGGTATCGATGAGCGAGAAGTCATTGTCGAGCGTGAGCGCAAGTCTGTCGGGGTTGAAAGAACCTTTACCCAAAATATATCGACTTACGCCGAGTGTTGGCAGGTGATAGAAGACAAGCTGTTTCCTGAACTTGAAACGCGATTGGAAAAAGCGAGTCCAAGTAAAGCGATCATCAAGCAGGGTATTAAGCTCAAATTCGCCGATTTCCAACAAACCACTATTGAGCACATTCATGCATCTCTAGATCGTGAACACTTCAAAGAGCTGTTAAGTGAAATACTCAAAAGGCAGCAAGGGCGAGAGATACGCTTACTGGGCTTGAGTGTGATGTTGCAGCCCAAAGACCAAATGCGTCAGCTGAGTTTTTTCTAAAGGCAGAGATTGGAGAGTGCGTCCCATAAGTACCGACTAAGCTTCGTTGCTTAGTCGGTTTTATTATCGTTTAGAGTTACCTAGGAAGCTGTTTAACTCGCGCTAAAGTATCACTGAATGGTTGCTGCTCTAGCTTTCCGTAGCCGACCATTTTGCTTGCTTTAAGTTTGGTTGAAAGTGGGGTGGCGATTCCACAGAGAAAGCGAGTGATGGCTTCATCGGTAATCAGTTGTTGGCTTGCAGAAATAAACTCATGAATCCATGTCATGACTGTCTCATCATCGACCGATTCAACATCAACGCTTGGTAAGGTTGCTACTTGACCGCGGCACACAGAGCAGTGACCGCAGGCTTTTGGCGCTTCGTTGTCTGCAAAGTAGCTTGCTAGGCGAGAGCTTAGGCACGTGTCAGCTTCAAAGAAGCTCAGCATTTGATTGAGACGATTTATCTCGCTGTTCTCTTTTGCTTTAAACAACTCTGTAAGTCGCTCAGATAACTGCATCATCTCTTCAGAAGTATTGTGGATCGCATAAACATCGGTGATCTGTTTACTTTCCAACTCAATCCAGCCTTGCTCATTAAAGTAATCGATAGCGGCAATCACGCGTTGACGATCAGCTTGGAAGTGAGTCCAAAGTGCTTCGAAGTCGACTTGGCACCAGACTCTCGCTTGTGGTGAGCATTGAAAAATCGCTTCAACAAAGTTACGACGCTCACCTTGGAACTGTTCGGTTATCTGCTGTTTAGGGCGAATGAACTTAAATTTATAGTCAGCGAAGTAGCTGTATTTAGGCTCAATGACGCCTTCAATTTCAAGGTAAACCAGTAACGTTTTGAGTGGCAGCTGGCGAATGTTAGATTCACGCGAAAGTTGGTTAAGCATGATTTCCCATTGATTAGCGCCAGATGGCCCAATATTTTGGTTTTCGTAGATCTCTTTCAATACGGCTTGGATGGATATGTTGTCCGGTGTATCGCCAAACACGAAGTTCTCAAGCGTGCTCAAGCCGTGTTTATTGGCCAGTAAGATACACTCAGAAGTTTGTCCATCACGGCCAGCTCTTCCTATCTCTTGGGAGTAGTTCTCTATCGATTTAGGTAAGTCAAAATGAATCACTCGGCGGATATTTGATTTGTCCACGCCCATGCCAAATGCAATCGTTGCCACAATACAGTGCACGTCATCATTCATGAATTGCTGTTGAATAGCATCTCTGTTTTCTGGTTTAAGACCGGCGTGATAAGCCACAGAGTTAACCCCGGCATTACGGAGTTGTTGAGCAACCATCTCTGCCGTTTGCTGCAGAGTAACATAGACAATGGTGGGTGCTTGCGCTGCTTGGTTGACCACATTACACAAGCTTTCTAACTTGTTAGCTTGTTCACATGGCTGAATAGATAAGTCGAGGTTTTGACGATAGAAGCCTGTCACCACAACACGATCTTCATCGATATCGAACTTAGACTTCATATCTTGAATAACAGATGTTGTGGCTGTCGCTGTGAGCAGCAGTACCTGAGGAATGTTAAGCTGCTTTTGATATTGAGGCAGCTTGAGGTAGTCTGGTCTGAAGTTGTGGCCCCATTCAGAAATACAGTGTGCTTCATCGACCACAAGCAACGAGATAGGCACTTGTGAAATAAACTGGCGAAAGCGTTCGTTCTTCAGTCGCTCGACTGAGATCATCAGGATCTTTGTGTCTCCGCTGCGTACGGATTGCATTACTTGCTGGGTGGTTTGCCTGTCTTGGCTTGATTCGATTGCAGCCGCGCTGATGCCTTTGCTGTGTAGGAAAGCGAGTTGGTCTTTCATCAAGGCGAGCAGTGGTGATATCACCAAGGTAAGGTGGGGCAACTCTAAAGCGGGTAGCTGATAACAGAGTGATTTCCCCGAACCTGTCGGGAATATTGCCGCTGTCGAGTGACCAGATAGAACATTATCAATGACTTGCTTCTGTCCGTTTCTCAGTGAATCGAATCCGAATACTTGTTTTAGCTTCTGCTCAATCATTTGTGTTCTACCTGAATTAATAAGTGTTGTCTTGATGCTAAAGCGAGCGCTGATTGACGATAGCGTCGCTTGAGGTATCAAATCTCTTGCACCTGATTGTACCTAATTCTATTCTGTAGCTCCTATAGAAAAGCACCCCAATAGTATGAATAAGTCTGAGCTCCGCCAAATAATCTTAGAGCAACTTGAATCTCGATTACGTATCGCGCAGTCCGCTACACAGCGTGCCATTGATGCTGCGACTGATGAAGAGACAGTTCCTGAACACAAGTACGACACGTTGGCGTTGGAAGCCTCGTACCTTGCTCACGGACAAGCGGTGAGAGTGCAAGAGTGCGAAGAGGATATACAGTGCTACCTAAACCTAGTTTTGCGTGATAGTGAAAAGGTGACGGTGAGTAGCTACGTTGTGGTGATTGACGAGCATGACCAATATAAACACTTTTTCATGGGGCCGAGAGTCGGTGGGCTGTCTGTTACCTGGAACGGTAATGAGGTCTCTATTTTGACTTCGAATGCGCCGTTTGGTCGGGCGCTTATGGGGAAAGAAGTCGGCGACGAGGTTGAGTTTAGCGTCGCTGATAAACCGTTTTGTTACGAAGTGGTTTCTATTGATTGAGCCCCGGGTAAATTGATATAAAACCTTGCCCTGACAAAGAAGCATCAACTCGGGGTATAGTAATCTGGCAGATTGATGAGAGGATGTTATGAAAAGCAATGTATTTATGAAAAACAGTGTATTAATTGCATCGTTAACAGCGGCGATCTCTGTTGTGAGCCTGCCAACATTTGCGGCTCAATGTCGAGTTGATTTGAAGAATGAGTTGCGAATCGATGACCAAAAAGTCGAAATTCATCAGGTAAATGGTGATACCGCCGTGTTCGATGATAATAATAATCTCTATATTCATGGCGAGAAAGTTGAGCTTGATGCTGACCAACAAGCGGCGATTGAAAAATATCGTGAGAGTATGAGTGAGTACATACCACGAGCTAAGCAGATGGCAAGCGAAAGTCTCGCATTAGCCAATGATGTGATTGATGATATTGCTGTTAGTTTAGACTCTCCAGAATCGTTTGATAACGTAAAAGAGTCGATGAAAACGTTTTTCGCAGACCTAGAAGCCCGTTACTACAAAGATGGCGAGCTGGTTTTGCCTGCAGACAGCTTTGAGTCGATGGCCAATGGTTGGTCTGAAGACTTCGAAAAAGCTAAAGAGATCTTTAACCAAGAGTTTATCTCTAGTGCTTTTAATGCCATGTCAGAAAAGATGAAGCAAGAAGGCGGACTCAACCTGACGGAATTGACGGACAGCATGGCTGAACTCAAGCTGAAAGTTGAAGAGCGAATGAAGCAGCATGCTAAGCAGATGGAAGAAGAAAGCGCAGAGTTCTGTGATTCTCTTGATGAGATGGCAGAACAAGAGCAAGAACTGCATGAAATCATTCCGAACCTAAAAGATTATCAAGTATTCACGATTTAATTCGAGTCTAGTGATGAATAGCAAGAGCACCAGTTGGTGCTCTTTTTGTTTGTATTGTTCCCCCAATGATAAGTGTCAATTTTGTGGTCTGACTCTGTTGATGATCCTTTGGTGTCTATATTTGTAGAATTATTGAACTGGAATTTTGTTAATTTTGTGGTTCTAAATAGCGCATTGATTGTAAAAATTAGAGAATTGTTCATTTATTGGTTGTGTCTATCATTGCTTTTTATTACTGTACTCTTCAACTAGTTCACTGATTCTTTGTGCGAGCAATATGGACCAACAATCTTCCTCTTCAAGAGAGCTGTTTAGTTCTCGTTTAGGCTTTATTTTAGCTGCGGCTGGTGCTGCTGTTGGCTTGGGTAACATTTGGGGTTTTCCAACTCAGGTAGCGAGTAATGGCGGTGGTGCCTTTCTACTTGTTTACCTCATCATGATTTTCGTGGTTGCGTTCCCTATGCTGGTGGTTGAAATGGCGATTGGTCGTCATGGTCAAGCCAACCCAGTTGATAGTATGCGTTCACTAACGGCTAATCCGCTAGGCAAAAAAGTCGGTGAATTTGTTGGTTGGATTGGATTAAGTGTCCCAAGTGCCGTACTGGCGTTTTACAGCATTGTTGGTGGTTGGTTAATCTGCTTCCTAATTGGTGCTGTCGCTGATCTTATTGGTCTAGAGGCTGCTGCTGATTGGTTCAAAGGCTTCAGCGTTGAGCGTAATGTATTTGGTACTGTAGCATTCTACGTACTGACCATTCTTATTGTTCAGGGTGGTGTTAAACAAGGTATCGAGAAGTGGTCGACGCGTTTAATGCCAGCACTGTTTGTTTTGTTCGGTTTATTGTTCGTATATATCATGACTCAAGCTGGCGCAATAGAAGGCTTGAAGCATTACCTAGTGCCTGATTTTGAAAAGGTGTGGGATAGAAAGCTAATTCTAGCAGCGATGGGACAAGGCTTCTTCTCGCTAACGATTGGTGGCTGTTCAATGTTGGTTTATGGATCTTACTTAAGTAAGAAAGAAAACCTGCCAAAAATGGCGATGAACGTGACGCTAGTTGATACCGCAGTGGCTTTTATTGCCGGTTTAGTGGTTATGCCTGCGATGTTTGTTGCGATGCAAAAAGGCGTTCAAATCTATGCAGAAGATGGTTCGCTGTTAAGCTCTGACACGCTAGTGTTCACGGTTCTGCCTTTGATGTTTGATAGTTTAGGTATGCTTGGTCAGATCTTCGCGATTGTTTTCTTCTTATTGCTAACCATTGCTGCGTTGACGTCTTCTATCTCAATGCTAGAAGGTCCGGTAGCGCTAGTGAGTGAGCGCTTCAATACCAGAAGAACGCCAACAAGTTGGGTGATTGGTGGTGCAATCGCACTGTTCAGTGTGGTAATTGTCTACAACTTTGCTGCGATGTTTGGCATGGTGGCGATGATAGCGACACAGTACCTGCAACCAATTGCTGCATTGATGTTCTGCCTGTTTGGTGGATGGGTGTGGAGCCGAGCTTCAAAAGTGAAAGAGCTTGAGCAAGGCTGCCCTGATTTTCAGCTTGGTTGGTTTGGTAAGGTTTGGCCGATGTATGTGAAGTTCGTGTGCCCAATCTTAGTGGCAACGGTAATCTGGGCTTCTTTCGGCTAATTCGCAGTTATTGTTTACTTGTCTATCGTTTAGACCTGAATGTACCAAAGCCGCTCTCATAGAGCGGCTTTGTTGTATCTGAATGATAACGTTACGGTTTGTTGATAAGAAAAAGGCGCACCCCCGAGGGAATGCGCCTTTGAAACTTAGGAGATAAGTACTAGTTTACTTGATTTCCATACCTTGTGCTTGCAAGTCTGCATGGTAAGAAGAACGTACAAACGGACCACATGCTGCGTGAGTGAAGCCTAGCTCTAGAGCAATCTCTTTTAGCTCGTCGAACTCTGAAGGTGGCACGTAGCGTTCTACTGGTAAGTGGTGACGGCTTGGTGCTAGGTATTGACCAAGAGTCAGCATAGTTACACCGTGCTCACGAAGGTCTTTCAATACTTGAATGATCTCTTCTTTGGTTTCACCAAGGCCCATCATAACGCCAGACTTTGTTGGGATGTCTGGGTGCTGCTCTTTGAACTTCTTCAGTAGATCAAGAGACCACTTGTAGTTCGCACCTGGACGCGCTTTACGGTACAGGCGTGGCGCTGTCTCTAGGTTGTGGTTGAAAACATCTGGCGGATTGTCTTTCAGTAGCTCTAGTGCGACGTCCATACGACCGCGGAAGTCTGGAACCAGCGTTTCGATACGAATGTTTGGGTTTAGCTCGCGGATCTCACGGTTACAGTCTGCAAAGTGCTTAGCACCACCGTCACGCAAGTCATCACGGTCAACTGAAGTGATTACTACATACTTCAGTTTCATGTCTTGAATTGTCTTCGCCAGTTTCTTCGGCTCTTCTGCTTCAGGAGCAACAGGACGACCATGGGCAACATCACAGAACGGGCAGCGACGAGTACAGATAGCGCCAAGAATCATAAACGTTGCCGTACCGTGGTTGAAACACTCGGCTAGGTTAGGGCAAGACGCTTCTTCACAAACTGAGTGCAGGTTATTTTTGCGCATTGCTGATTTGATTTCTTGGATACGATGGCTGTCTGAAGGAAGTTTAATCTTCATCCATTCTGGCTTACGTAGTACTTCTTTCTGTTCAGCAGGCATATTCTTTACGGGAATTAATGCCATTTTGTCAGCGTCACGATATTTAACGCCTTTTTCCATTTGGATTGGTTTGCTCATGATTTTATGCTTCTGCTGTAATGTTACTGGTGGCTTGAATGTCTACTTGGTCATAGCCGAGCAGCTCTACGAGCTCTTGTATTAACTGTTGCTCAACGTTCTCTAATTCACTTGGTCCGCCTAGCTGGCTTACTTGTGCCATTTCCATACCTTGGTAGCCGCATGGGTTAATGCGTTGGAATGGGGACAGGTCCATATCAACGTTTAGTGCTAGCCCATGGAATGAGCAGCCACGTCGAATTCGTAATCCGAGTGAACAGATTTTCTTGCCATCGACATAAACACCAGGAGCGTCAGGTCGGGCAGCTGAATCTATATTGTAAGCTTTCAGAGTGTTGATTACGAGGTTCTCGATATGAGTAACCAAATCGCGCACTCCGAACTTCTTGCGGCGGATGTTAATCAGAAAGTACGCAACTAACTGACCTGGGCCGTGATAAGTCACTTGGCCACCGCGATCGCTTTGTATCACAGGGATATCGCCAGCATTTAATACATGCTCAGCTTTGCCTGCTTGTCCTTGAGTGAAGACAGGGTTGTGTTCAACCAACCACACTTGGTCTACGTCTTCTTCTGTGCGTTCGTCTGTGAACTTATGCATGGCTTTCCATACAGGTTCGTAATCCTGACGGCCTAATTTTTTTACGATTAGCTTACTTTGCAAAGCGGCACTCCCTCAAGGATTAATAAAGTGAACGCATTATAAACGCGAAACATGATTCTAACTACAGATGGACTGCAAGGTTTTTCAACTTTCTTTGTATTTATTTAAAATTAAGTTGAATGAATTTGACCGTAATAGGGTGCTATAAACAAAAACAGCGGCATTAAGCCGCTGTTTTTCATGCGTAATCGAGGTTACAGGACCATACGAACGATTTCGATCTCGCCTAGTTCTTTGTATAGCGTTTCCACCTGCTCAATTGAAGTCGCAGTGATGTTGATAGAAACAGAGTGGTAGTTACCCTTTGCACTTGGTTTTAGTGTTGGGCTGTAGTCACCAGGAGCATGACGCTGGATCACTTCTAGCACTAGTTCAGTCAGTTCTGGCTTAGCGTGGCCCATTACTTTGTAAGTGAATGAACAAGGGAACTCTAAGAGGTCTTTTAGTTTTGCATCAGAATTGATGTTCATGATTAGCTCCAAAAGGCTAGACTCTCGCAAATTGGCGGAAGTCGATAAAAAGCGTGTTCGGTCAGTAGACTCGAGTAATAAGGCGGAATATTACGTGTAAATATCACTGAACTCAAGATCAACAAAAGCCGCACATTGAAGTGACCCCGTAA
>NZ_MCYD01001062.1:0-8795 GCF_002876325.1 Vibrio sp. 10N.261.52.A1 | reverse complement strand
TTCTGGTGGTTCTGGTGGAGGAGGTAACGACGGTGATGGAAGCGGTGATCCAGATATTACCCCAATCCCACAAACCGCTGTTCAAAAAGCCTTGTCAACTGGCAATGCTTCTTATGTTGTTAATTCCTCCGAGTTCATTGAGGCAAGCCAAGCGTTAGTTGCTCAATACAACGAAGATTACAATAAGATTAAACAAGCCTTATCTCAAAGCTCAGAAGGTGAGTCATTACGTAATCTCCACTGGGATCCAACGCATGACACCGCCATTATTTTACCCACCTATGGCTTTAACGATGTCATTTTGAAAACAAACAAAGCGATGCAAGACGGCTACTCCGATCAAGAGCTGGTGGTTGGTGTTGCGGGCTATACCGTGAGTAAAGGGCGTTATGCAGCACTCGCGAGCAACCCTTTTAGAACGAAGCAACGTTTCCCCGATTCTGTTAATGAAGAAATGAACACTTGGTTGAAGAATTTGGTTACCTGGGTTTCAGGGACAGATGAGCCCCAAAATGTCGTGTTAGCCCAGCTCGATCAGTCTCATTACTTCCCAGATGATCAAGCGACACGAAACTGGTTAACCGACAATGTTAATGCTTCTATGGTTACCAACGCTGATAACGCTTGTGATGGCAGTCAGTTAAGCCAGTGTCTTGAAGCCAATAACCCTGATTTGTTGATTTTGTCTCAAAAGCTGAATACCGGAGATAGTATTGAAGATGTTATAGAAGGGGTACGTTTAGCGTTTAATAAAAACATTCCGGTGCTGTACTTGCACCTTGATGGCGGTATGACGGAATTAGGCAACGCCTTGTTTGCTGAAATGCACATGACTTATGTAGGTGATAACTATTGGCGTAAGCTTGGCCTGTCTAACTGGGACTCGACACAGCTCATTAATCAGATGCCGGACAATATTGTTCAACAACAAGCGCTTTTACAAAGACTGAAAGACGACAGTTTCACCGTTGATTTAAGTACCTGTGATGACAAATCTTGCCCTGATGAATCCAATATGGATGAAGAGTTCTATACCGCAGCCAACAGCATTCGCGCGCACCTAACGTCGCTGGATAGCAAGAAGGTCGATCTGTTTGCAACGGATGATTATGAGTATGAAAAGCTGTTATTGCTACTTGCTGACCACTACCGTCAAGATGTTCAGTACCCAATGGGTAAGGGCGTGACAGAGAGGATTGATTTTCTTCGTTCTTACTACAGTGATTACGTGTCATACAACAGTCGACTGTATAACGCGGCGCAACCAAGTTTAGGTAACTTTAGTACCAAGAGCTTTGATAATGTACCGCTCGTCACGAAAACCATTGCTTTGGAGTCTAAAAGAAACTTCCGATCCGCTGGTTTGTATGCCTTGTCGGGTAAGACAATCAAGGTGACTCGCTTAGACAATAACGATGTGGCTACGTCTATTGCATTTAATACATTGCGTAGCGGCGCGACACACGAGTTTTCAGGCAATGACGGTTACGCTCGGCCAAAGTTTTTAACCTCGGTAACCTATCCAGTGAAACCGGGAGAGACGATTTCTCTTACTTCTGCTTATGGTGGAACGCTACAGGTTCATTTTGACAAGAATGATATCAACGTCGAGTTGAAGTTCGAGCATGTTGCTCAGCACCCTGTCTGGAGAAGTGAAGCTGACAACGACAGCTTTGTAGCACAGCTCGAAGAAGGAAATTTTGATTGGGCTGAGCTAATTACCCCAGGGTTTGAAGTTCACTCAAAGCTGGAAAAAATGAAGGAATCTATCGGTTCAGATGACTGGGCTCAGCCTCATGATATGGCTCTCGCCACAGAGCGTTATGTACATAACTTTCCTCATGCACTTGCAGGCTTTAAAGGGCCGGGTATTGATGAAATTGCTGAAATACATCAATACGGAGAGGCAAAGGGCTGGGAAATTGCGACCATTGACATTGTAAAGCATATGAACGCAGACCAAGCTAACTGTGGCTATGGTTGTTCAGGAAACCCGTATGATGCCTACTGGTCGTTTCATCCATTAGGGCATGGTGATCTTCACGAGTTAGGGCATGGCTTAGAGCGTGGTCGATTTAGGTTTAGCGGTTGGGATGGGCACGCTACGACCAATTATTACTCGTACTACAGTAAGTCCCAATACTATCGGGATACAGGAAAAGTATCTTCATGTCAGGGGTTAGACTTCAAAGGCCAATATGAGCTTTTGCAGGAAAGTCGAAATCAACCAGACCCAAACGCCTATATGGCGCAGCAAAACCAAACGAGCTGGAGTTGGGGAGCAAGAATCTTCATTCAAATGATGATGTTGGTACAAGAGCAGGGCGTATTGGATTACGGCTGGCATATGCTTGGGCGACTTCACTTGATTGAACGTGAGTTTAACCGCCTTAAATCCAGCGATGAGCTTTGGAACACCAATAAACAGACGATTGGATTTGATAGCTATTCTAGAGATGAAGCAAACCAAATCACCAATAATGACTGGTTGTTGATTGCATTAAGCTATGTGAACGAGCGCGATATGAGGAACTATTTAGATATGTGGGGCTTCAACTTCTCGGATAAAGCGAAGCAACAAGTCGCGACTATGAGCTTAGTACCAATGCCGTTAACCTATTTTGCAAGTTCAAACCAAGGATATTGTGTTGATGAGTTTGCTAAGAGACCAATTAGTGTTGATGGCTCAACGGCTTGGCCAATAAATTAGACTCGGGAAATAATCAGGGAGCAAATGCCCCCTGACTATTTTATTTAAACGTCGACCAAATTGGCGCGTGATCTGATGGTTTTTCTATACCGCGCAGTTCGTAGTCGATGCCTGCTTCCGTACACTTATCAGCAAGTTTCTGAGTTGCTAGTACAACGTCAATACGCAGGCCGCGGTTATCCACGAAACCTTTTGAACGGTAATCAAACCATGAGTATTGATCTGTGACTTCTGGGTGTAGTTGACGGAACGTATCTACGAAGCCCCAATCCATCAATGTTTTTAGCCATTCACGCTCTTCAGGCTGGAATGAACACTTGCCCGTTTTCAACCAACGTTTTGCATTTGGCTCGCCGATACCTATGTCTGCATCGATAGGGCTGATATTGATGTCACCCATCACGATGATCTGCTCATCTTTGTTGTGATAGTCGTTCAGGTAGGTCATCAAGTCTTTGTAGAACTCACGCTTGTATGGGTATTTGGTTTCATGCTTGATGTTGTCCCCTTGAGGGAAGTAGCCATTTAGCACAGTAACCTTTTCGCCATTTTCATCTTCAAACGTCGCCATGATCATACGTTTTTGATGGTCTTCATTGTCTGTTGGGAAACCCTTCTGTACAGAGATAGGTTCTTGCTTACACAGCATAGCAACACCGTAGTGTGCTTTTTGCCCGTGGAAGTAAACCTTGTAGCCCATTGCTTCAACATCAGCAATTGGGAAGGCCTCGTCGTGCACTTTGATCTCTTGTAAACCAATCACGTCAGGTTGGTGTTTGTCGATAACCGCTTGCAGTTGGTGAAGGCGAGCTCTTAGGCCATTGATGTTGAAGCTAATTACTTTCATTTATTTTTATACCTCTTGCAAACCCTTATGATTGCTTGTTTATCAAGGGATTGCTGATTTAGTGAATGTCATGGTTAACCGTATTTAACCATGCTTAATAAATTTCATCGCCATTTCATCGCCACTTTTTTAGGGTGTTATAGGCTGTATTGAGTGACGGGGTTAAAGGTGATTGCATCACTTAAATGGTTTGGGGAAAAGTGAGCATAAATCATGGTTTGCTCAATTTTTTGATGCCCCAGAATATTCTGCAAAACTAAAATATTACCACCATTCATCATAAAATGGCTGGCAAAAGTATGGCGCAAAACATGAGTTGCTTGACCCTTTGGTAAATCGGGTAGGGCTTTTGTTAGCCACTTATGCGCTACACCATAACCGCAGCTAAAAAGCTTATCATTTGTTGGCTTGTGAAGCTCTTTGTAAAGTTTATGCGATATTGGAACGGTTCGGTTTCTTTTACCTTTAGTATTAGTGAAAGTCAGCTTGTGCTTAAGCAACTGACTTCCTCTCATTTCGACTACCTCATTGATACGTGCCCCAGTCGCTAAACAGGTTTTGAAAATGGTAGTGAGCTCTTCACTGACTTTGCTTTCTTTAATAACCTCAAACAAGTGCATAATTTGTTCTTCACTTAAAAAAGTAACTTCAGACTCTGTTTTTTTAATGGGCTCTACGCCATCAACAGGGTTAGGTAATTTCCATTCCTTGAGCTTGATTAACTTATTGAATATGGACTTTAACCAGGCAATATCACCATTGTTTGAGCTGACGGAAAGGCTACCTTCACGGCCTCGACCTTTGTTGGTTCGGGTTGAACGGTAGTGGGCGAAATCTCGCGAAGATAAATGTGAAGCGATGGGATTATTCAATTCATTGCAAATGTGCAGCATGCGGTTTTTTGCGTGTTCGCCAGACTTTAGGTTCTGGCCATGAAGCTTAAACCATAACTCTACCAAGTCAGACAGACGGCGGTGATCGGTTTTTTCACCTAACCATGGTTTGTCCACAATCTCTTTCATTAAGTAGAATTCATAGTTGCTCGCTTCGCCTTTGGTGGCGAAGCGTTTACGAACACGTTTACCTTTGTAGCCTTGCGGATAGCACTCACAAAGCCAAGGTTTCTTGCTGCCATCTTTAAGGTTTCTGATAGACATAAAAAAGCCCGAAACTGCTGGTTATAAATACAGTTTAATTCGGGTGGTTTTTGTAGGCAATGTTTTAAATACGCATATGCAAACATGTTGATTGAAGGACTCTCGTGAATTTTACACGACAGTTACTTTGCGCGGGACATACTGGGCAGTGTTCTTGTTAGTAGAAAATTAATTATTACCGTTCTAGCAGGCTTTTGGACAGAAATTAGACAAGGACTAATTATACTAAATTAAAATCCACTGCATCTAAATTGGTTATAAATCACCACTATTGCATATTTATGTCTTTTCACCAGTGCAAACTAGACCGCGTTTAACATAAGCAGTTTTCATCAAGAACCCAATTTACAATTCGCTGGCTGTATGCGGCAGAGGTTGTTTGAAGTAAAGGTTCTTCGTTAGCAATTGATAGATAATATGATATCCAGTAATCAGCTAGTGTTATGGGTTCAATAACTTCTTGAACCATACGTATAAGCTCTAAATCCGTTACTTTTGTGTCGATACAACCTGTTAAGCCTTTACAAAGCTCATGAGCTATTGAGTTTCTTGCGTCCTTAGCTTTAAAATATTAAATAGCTCTGGCAGTGTACCTTTGGGTACTATCTTTTGTATATTACGTGCTAAAGCACGAAACTTGACCACTTCCAACTCAGAAAGCGATAGGTCACGGCTTTTAAATCTTATAAGTACACAGGCGTGATCGCATAGACTATCAAAGCGAGTCGCAACAATCAGATAACGGCCTAATACTGCGTGAACATACTCTGTTGTCTCAGTAATCTCAAAATCGGTAAGAAAAATGTCAGGGTCATTCATATCAATTAACCCCTCTATTTTTCTTAAAGTTCTCAGCCTGCTCAAAAATCTCTTTATACACTTCATCACGATCAATCGGTGGGTAACCCCATTCATCGAGCAAAATGATCAGATCAAAGTGCAATTCAGCTTTGATATCGTCTCGCTTGTTCCAGTCGGTGTATTTAGCTTTATCATCAATGACCTTCTTCACCTCTTTAGATAGGTCAAGCAACTTCTCTTCTGGGTAGGTAAAGTCGTACTTATGAGCTAATGAAATGAGGATGTCGTAAAACGCTTTTTCTTCAAAATCTATCCCCATTTCACCAAACGAGGCCATCTCAGCACGTAGTTCATTGTAGAGGTTGATAATTTCATCAGAAAAATCATTGATTACTTCAGAGCGAAGTACATCCTTTTCATCACGCTCATTGTACTTTTCGACCAACATATTCATCTTCTTGGTGAAATCGACACTTTTAACTTTATTGGTCTTTTTGAACTCACCGATCGCTTTGGCAAGCATTTGCTGAAGCAGTTGAAGTTTGGTGTTTGGCTGTTTCACCATCTCCAATTTGGCAAGATAATCATCATCAAAGATATCAATCTCACCACCATCTTTCTCACCCAGTTTAAATATCTCTTCAACACCATCACTCTTTAGTGCGTCTTTGACCAAATCACGTACCTTACGGTTCATTTGGTCAACATCTGGCGCACCACCTGTAGTGATCTTAAATACGATGGTTCGAACCGCTAGATAATAGTGAATCTTGTCCTTATGCTCTTTGGACAGCTCACTGCTACCCACACAAATGTCATAAGCGGATTTAAGGCGTTTGGTCAGATCCATAAACGTCTTTTCAAACTTCTTGGTTCTAAGTGCAAAATCAGCCGAGGCATTCAAGCAATGTAACTGCTCTAGTGGCGTACCATTGAAGTAGGGCTTAGAGTCGAACTTATGGAACAGCCCATCCAACAGGCTCAGGTGATCCTTAACGATAATGACCGACTGTTTAATGTCTTCTAAGTTCTGATCTTGCCCTGCTGTGTATTGGGAAAGTGCAAGGTTCATCTGTTTTTTTATGCCGATGTAATCGACTACCAGACCATTCTCTTTACCTTCAAATTTACGGTTTACTCTCGAAATAGTTTGGATCAGATTATGTTTTTGCAAAGGCTTATCAATGTAGATGGTATCGAGGAACGGCACATCAAAGCCCGTTAGCCACATATCGACAACAATAGCGATTTTGAAGTTCGATTTACCATTTTTAAACTGACGATCCAGCTCTTTACGGTACTCTTTATTGCCGAGTTTGTTCCAGAGATCTTTATCATCGTCTTTGTTACGAGTCATAATCATCTTGACTCGTTCCATCGGCTTCACTTTCTTCTTATCACTTTCTGATAGAGTTGCACCGTCTTCACAGACTTTTACTTCATCCCACTCAGGGCGAAGCTCAAGCAGTTCCTTATAGAACTGATAAGCGATTTCACGGCTGCTACAAACAAACATTGCTTTGCCTTTTTGAGTCGTGCCTTCTTCAACACGATTCTCATAATGCTCAACAAAGTCTTTCGCTATGGCTTTAATACGATCTGGGTCGCCTAGTATGGTAGACATACTCGCCATCGCCGTTTTGCTTTTATCTATTTGATATTCGTTCGTTCCAGCGTCTTCACACTCTTTATAGTATTTTTCGACTTCATCAAGCTGGCGACCATCAAGTAGCACTTTTGCAGCTCGACCTTCATAAACGATACGAACGGTAATTTCATCGTAAACCGATTCGGTCATTGTGTAGCTATCTACAACCGCACCAAAAACATCCAGTGTTGCGTCAATCGGTGTGCCAGTAAAGCCGACATAAGTAGCGTTTGGTAAAGAGTCGTGAAGATATTTAGCAAAGCCGTAAGTCTTTTTCACGCCGTCTTCAGTAACGGTAATTTTCTGTTCTAAATTGGTTTGGCTACGGTGCGCTTCATCCGAGATACAAATGACGTTGGTTCGCTCAGTCAGTAGCTCCAAATCTTCCGTAAATTTATGGATGGTAGTCAGGAATACACCACCACTTTTACGCCCCTTCAGATGTTCTCGAAGTTCAGCACGACTCTCTACACTAATGATGTTTTGATCACCCACGTAACCTTTTGCATTGGTGAACTGACCTGAAAGCTGATCATCCAGATCGGTGCGGTCAGTGATGAGAATTATCGTTGGGCTACCCAATTCGACATCTTTCATCAGTAGACGAGATAAGAACAACATTGTGTAGCTCTTACCACAACCAGTCGCACCGAAATACGTACCACCTTTACCGTCACCACTCACCAGTTTCCCGTGCTCATCAAAGCACTTCATATGCTGTTTGATATTGGCAAAAAGCTTTGTTGCTGCGTAATACTGAGGATAACGACAAACAATCTTTTCTTGTTTGCTTGAGGTGTCAGGTAAGTAGATAAAGTGACGTATCACTTCAGTGAGTCGTTTCTTGTTAAACAAGCCGCTGATCATTGTAAACAATGAATCAATACCGTCTTTGTTTAGCTTTTCTTCACCTGTAACTTTACGCCAAGAGTAAAAGAACTCGTATGGGGCAAAGTACGACCCCATTTTGCTGTTCACACCATCACTAATCACACACAGTGCGTTGTATTTGAATAGTTCAGGGATATCTCGATCATAACGAGTGGTTAACTGCTTATACGCATCATAGATAGTCGCTTCTTCACGAATGGCACTCTTAAACTCAAACACCACAAGAGGTAAGCCATTAATGTAAAGAATCCCATCAGGGATACGCAGCTCATAGCCTTGTATCTCCATTTGGTTAACGATGCGATAGCGGTTGTTCTCTAGGTCAACGTAGTCTAGAAGCTGAATATATAAATCTTTCTGAGTTGCATCTTCACGCTTGAGCAAAAAGCCATCAGAAACAAACTTCATTATGGCTTTGTTGGTATCGTAGAGATCCGAAGCTGGAAGATACTCAAGCTTATGGATAATTTGCTCTATCTCATAGGCTGTAATACCTTCCGCTTGATAACGTTTGGCTAGAAATTCACGAAGATCGGGCTTAATCAGCACATCTTCAGGTGATCGCTCAATCGCTTCACCACGAGAATGGGGGTAGCCTTCTTTCCCTAGCAGTTCAATGATGGCTTGCTCTAGCCTTTCTTCTGTGAATTTCATTAATTAAGCCTTCGAGATCCTTTGTAAAATTATTTGTGATAGATTTTTTAGCTGAATCTGAGAATTTTTTATCACATCAACATTGTC
>NZ_MCYD01001061.1:0-4432 GCF_002876325.1 Vibrio sp. 10N.261.52.A1 | reverse complement strand
GAGGTAGTTCTCACTAGTTGTTGAAAGTAACGGTTTTGACGTAAACGTTTTTAACGAAATTTACGAGTATGTATTTTCGAAAACATTGATTTCACACAATAGAATTGTGGTCATGTATGTGTATTATGGTGTTAATAACAATCTTTCTCATTATCAATCACGAATTGGGTATTTATGAAACTCTCACAACTAGAGCAAGGAAAAGCGGCTTCTATAGTTGCCTTAACCGGCTTAACACCAGAAGTTAGAAAAAAGCTAATGGTCATGGGTATGTTGCCAAACACTGAAGTTACACTAATCCGTCGCGCGCCGATGGGGGATCCGCTTCAAGTGGAGGTGAGAGGAGTCTCTATCGCCATTCGTGAAAGCATCGCAGAACAAATCGAGGTTATCTAAATGGATTATCAAGTTCTTACCGTTGGTAACCCGAATAGTGGTAAAACAACGTTATTCAATGCACTAACCGGTGCGAAGCAGCATGTTGGTAACTGGGTAGGCGTAACCGTAGAAAAGAAAACGGGTGTCTATTCACATGCGGGTGACCAATTTCAGCTAACCGACTTGCCTGGTATCTACGCACTAGATAGTGGTAATGATGCAAATAGTATTGATGAGTCTATCGCGTCGCGAGCTGTTCTGACTCACCCTGCTGACGTGATCATTAATGTCGTTGATGCAAGCTGCTTAGAACGAAGCCTATACATGACATTGCAATTGCGAGAGTTGGGTCGCCCGATGATCGTTGTATTGAACAAAATGGATGTATTAAAGCGTGAGCGTCAGGTGATCAACCTGAAAGCGCTAGAGAAAGAGCTAGGTTGCCCGGTTCTTAGCTTGTCTGCGAACGATAAAGGTCAAGTGGCTCGTTTCAAAGAGCGTCTACATAAGCTTCTTGTTCAAGGTGTGAGCCTTGATCCTATCTCTATTAACTATGACGAAGCATTAGAAGCACTTATTCCTTCTGTTGAATCACATTTTGATGATGCTGATGTTTCTCACCGAGCGCTTGCGATTCGTGCTCTAGAAAATGATTACTTGGTGCTAAACGGTTTAGCTCCGCAAACACGTACTCAAATTGATAATGTGCGTCTTGGCGCCGAGTTTGATATCGACCTTGCGGTAGCAGACGCGAAGTACACTTTCTTACATGACCTGTGTAAGCGTGTTCGCCGCAGTGAAGGCAAACTAAGCCGTAACTTCACAGAGAAAGCTGACCAATTCATTCTGAACAAATGGGTCGGTATCCCTTTCTTCTTCGTCATCATGTACCTAATGTTCATGTTCTCTATCAATATTGGTAGTGCGTTCATCGATTTCTTTGATATTGGTGTTGGTGCAATATTGGTTGATGGTGGACACCATTTATTAGACGGACACCTACCAGTTTGGCTGGTTACTATTCTTGCAGATGGTATCGGTGGTGGTATTCAAACTGTTGCGACCTTTATTCCGGTTATCGCGGCGCTTTACTTGTTCTTAGCGGTACTTGAAAGTTCAGGTTATATGGCGCGTGCTGCGTTTGTACTTGATAAAGTGATGCAAAAGATTGGTCTGCCGGGTAAGGCGTTTGTACCGTTAGTTCTTGGCTTTGGCTGTAACGTACCGTCAATCATGGCAACTCGTACACTTGACCAAGAGCGTGAGCGTAAGCTAGCTGCCTCAATGGCGCCATTTATGTCATGTGGTGCTCGTCTACCGGTATACGCACTGTTTGCTGCAGCATTCTTCCCAGGTGCTGGTCAAAACGTGGTATTTGCTCTGTACATCATGGGTATTCTTGCTTCTGTATTTACTGGTTTGTTCCTTAAAAACACTATCTACCCAGGTAGCAGCGACAGCTTGGTAATGGAAATGCCAGACTACGAGCTGCCAACTGTACAAAACGTGATGTTGAAAACGTGGCAGAAACTGAAGCGATTCGTGCTTGGTGCAGGTAAAACGATTGTGGTTGTGGTAGCAATCTTAAGCTTCTTGAACTCTCTGGGTATGGACGGCAGTTTCGGTAACGAAGACAGCGAAAATTCAGTACTTTCTAAGGCAGCACAAGTTGTGACTCCTGTGTTCCAACCAATCGGTATTACAGAAGAAAACTGGCCAGCAACGGTAGGTATTATTACCGGTATCTTCGCAAAAGAAGCGGTAGTTGGTACGTTGAACAGCCTTTACACAACGCCTTCTGATGAGGAAGCGGCTGAGTTTGACTTAGCGGCTAGCTTAGAAGAAGCGGTGATGACGATTCCTGAGAATCTAGCCGGTCTGAGCTACTCGGATCCTCTAGGTATTGAAGTGGGTGACTTAAGCGATTCAGGTGCAGTTGCCGAAGAACAAGAGGTTGACTCGTCTATCTTTGGTAACCTGAAAGACAAATTTGTTTCTGGTCACGCTGCGTTTGCTTACTTAATCCTTATCTTGCTTTACACACCTTGTGTGGCTGCAATGGGTGCTTACGTTCGTGAATTTGGTCAAATGTTTGCACGATTTATTGCGGTTTGGACAATGGCGCTTGGCTACTTTGGTGCAACTTTCTACTACCAAGCGGCAAACTTTGCAGCACACCCTGTGACAAGTGCAGTGTGGATGGTCGCGATTGCTGGTGGCTTTGTGATTACCTACCGTGTATTTAAGAAAGTTGGCAGCAAGCAAAAAGCATTAGAGGTGCAAGTCGTATGATTTTAACTGAACTTCATCAGTACATTGACAGCCAAGGTGTCGCAGCTCGTAAAGAGATTGCAGCGAAATTTGGTATGAGTGAAGATGGCGTGGATGCGATGTTGAGCGTGTGGGTCAAGAAAGGCAAAGTATCTCGCTTGGTCGACACCAACAAACATGGTCATACAACGCGTGTTCGCTACACCATCAGCAAACAAGATGGTCTGTCGCTGAATGTAATGATGTAGTTTGGTCAATATCTAATAAAAAACCGCAGCCTATGAGCTGCGGTTTTTTGTTTGTGTTTATCGACTTAAGACTCTTTGGTTTCACCTAACCCAAGAACTTTAAGGCCAATACTAAGTAACAGTATGGATACTGGAAGAACCAGTATGTCCCATCCAATGCTGTCGAAATTGACGAGCACAAGCTCCAAAAACTTCACGAAGATGATGATGATAATCACTTCAGCCAAAATGTTTTTCAGGTGGCCAATATTGGGTGTTTTTATCCAACTAAGTACTTTGCTTTTATTGATTTGTTGTTCACTTTTCGCAGCATTACTTTTATCCGAGATGAATAAAGTGAACACACCGTGAGAAAAAATAAAGAGTACAAAAGCAATCAAGAATGTATCCAGAGACTTAATCAAGTACGAGATCGCGATATCTGTTGTGTCTAAATGTGCGAGCGATTCCGGTGGTACCTGATTGAGCATGAAGATCGCAAAAGCAGAGTAAGTCTTGGTTGCTCCCATAAAGAATAAGAGTAGGGAAGCAAGCATAGAACAGATGATGGCGATCCAGCTGATATGACGAAATAAGTTGAAGGTTTGTTTCATGATGCTCTCTCTATGTTGTGTGCAAGAGAGTATACGTGGGAGTCTGTGTTGTGATAATGGGGTGTTTTTGTGAATTATTATTACACATTGGTAATAATGGTGATACCAAGAGGTTAGGTATCACCTATGTCAGAAGGTTAAGCTTTCTTAAAGATAGAGCTTAGTGACAGCACATTTTGAATACGAGTTAGGATAGCTGCTTGCTCTTCTTCACTGCGCTGTTCACCTGTGGTGTTGCCCCACACAGGGCCAGGCCATGCCACATCATCTTTGAAACGTGCGATATGGTGGATGTGCAGTTGTGGCACCATGTTACCTAGTGCGCCTAGGTTTAGCTTATCCGGTTGGAACGTAGCTTCTAGTGCTTGGCTCACTGCTTGAGATTCATGTAAGAACTGCTGTTGCTCTTTCATTGGTAAGTGATGCAGCTCTTTTAGGTTGGCACGTTTTGGTACCAGAATAACCCAAGGTACAGTGTTGTCTTTGTGCAGTAGCGCAAGGCTAAGTGGGAATTCGCCAATAACGGTGGTGTCTTTTGCCAATTGAGGATGAAGTTCGAAGCTCATGATCTTTCCAATTAATTGTTTTAGTTGAGTATAAGGTTGGAAAGAGAATGTGGCTAGCGCTTACGACCTCAATAAGCAGATTCCCTATCACGTTCGTACCTCACTGTAGGGAATGACGCTGGAGGAGAAGGACAACGAATTGGTTTTCGGTGATTGCATGCTTTAGGAAGAGTCTCCAACATGCTCGTGCTTCACTGTGGGGAATAGCGTGAAGGAGAGGAATAGCGAATTGGTTTACTGCTGTTACGTGCTTTAGAAGATTCCCTATCACGCTCTCTCATCAATGAAGGGGATGGCGTGGGAACGCGCCATTGATCCTGTCTCGGACTTATGGCATTCATTGCCGTCATCTCCTAGAGCGACGAAGGAGCGTAGT
>NZ_MCYD01001060.1:0-6383 GCF_002876325.1 Vibrio sp. 10N.261.52.A1 | reverse complement strand
CCTTGTACCGTCGTATTAAGCTCTTAATAAAAACTATCATTTCATTTTCTTCAAATAAACCATTGATACATATAACATTAAAATGCCAATCATAATGATTCATAAACAGGAGTAATACTCTCACAGTGAAATTAATTTTGCACTAGTGCGGTCATGTGTAGAACTTATTAATGGAGTACTTTTATGCATGTTCAAACCTACGAATTGAAGCAAAGCAATTTTGGATACAACCTTGGTGTGATAAGTGTCGCGTTGGTGTTAGCTTGGATTGGAATTTATAAGTTTACGCCTACCGAGGCGATGTTGATTGAGCCTTTAATTGCCAACCACCCAGCAATGAATTGGCTTTACAACTTATTCTCAGTCCAAGCCGTGTCTAATATGGTTGGTGGTGCTGAAATCATTGTCGCCATTGGGCTGATGATTGGGTTTAAGAAACCGCAAGTCGCGTTTTATTCTGGCATTGCTGCGGCGGCTATCTTTGTTGTGACACTGAGCTTTCTAATTACCACGCCAAACGCTTGGAAAGTTTCGGATGGTATTTTGGTCACTAACTTCTTCTTAGTGAAAGATATTCTATTTTTAGCAATCGCGATCAGTGTAATCGAACGCAATAAACCTCAAAAGTAACGATAAAGCAATAAGGTTACCCTAGCTCTAGAAGACACCTTATACCTTGAAATAGACAGGCCCGAAGCTGGCTAGAAGGACCCCGCCAGCTTCTGATATATAAGGTTTTACTTGGCAATACCATCATGATTGAAGCATTGTCTTGTTACCAAGCCCCACTTTTCGTCTTGGTACTGGTCTTCCACATAATTACCTGAGGTGTAGTCATTGACGACTTCTCTCCAGAACTTAACAGCATGATCTGCGCCCAGTACTTGTTTAATTTCCCAACTACCTTTTAGGTGTTCAAACAGTTCAGAGATAAACTGTTTCCCTACTTTGTTCTTACGGAAATAAGGCACCACATAGAAATCACAAATCTCAAACTCGTTTGGCGCTTTGGTTTCAATGGCAGTTAATGCAGCAGGAACGCCATCAATGTAGAGTAAATAACCCGTTACGGCATCACCAAGCGTCGGGTAAATCTCAAACAAGCCATACTCGTCTGGTTTGTCTCCGATAATCTTTGAAAACTCAGCCGCATAGCCCTGATATAAATTCGCGTATACCTGCTGATTACCACTATAGACTGTCACAATGTTCATAAACTGATCTCTGTATTGTTTCGCACCACAATGGTGTGAGCTCATCTTTCCGAGCCTATTATCTCATTGATTATAGGAAAAATAATAGATATCAAATGCCCACTTATACGGATATTGCCTTGCGGTAATAGTTGGCATCCTGTTGCTTTCCCTTGAATACTGCGTAATTTGGGACACAATCAACGAGGTCGAAGCCCGTATTTGTTAGTACTTTATTTGAACCGACATTACCTACTAATGCATAAGCATCAATATATTTTAGGGATGAGTGCTTAGACAAATAGGTTAGCAGCTTTCTGACCGCATTAGAGGCGACACCTTTAGAACCAAAAGCTCGACCAACCCGATAGCCGAGCTCCCCGCTTTCACCATTTTTGCTGATATCGCGAACGTTGATTCTTCCACAAATAACGCCGTTAGCGTCCTTAATTAGCATTGGGATCAACTCACCATTTTGGTATTCCTTAAGGAAGAGCTTAACTTGGTCGGCAACCCCTGAATCAGAATAGAAACTGTCATCCCTAGCAGGAACAAATTGATTAAACCACTCTCTATTTTCGACTTCAAATTCGAAAAGAGGACCAACATCACTTGGTTGAAGTAGGTGTATAGATATCTCCATAAGTAACTCTAAAAGCTCCCTTTAAGTACTGTATTTTCAGATTTCGAACTCTCTGTGTTTCTATCTAGGATGATGGGAGTTAACCATCGCTCAAAGTATTGGCGTGACCAAAAGCAACCCCATTACCGCCATAGATAACAAGGCACCACTGAAAAAACTCGGAGCATGAAATGGTCGAACTTTTGATTTAACGACCTCTCTCTCAATCGCTTCTTGGTAAGTTTTAACGGAGAGTTCCTTAACGTAATTACTTTGCATAATAAGCTCCTTATGAATAAGTAAAAGAAGCTTAAGACTTGAAGTTAGGTTGAGGTAAAGCAAAATTTTAGATAATTGAACTATTTATTTCGCTAGACCATTTAATTTTTGTAAATGTAGGAATGGATACGATATATAAGAAAACTAAAGTAAAGAGTGATACAGGTATAGTTCACGATCTCTACCATGAACTTTACGCACCTGCTTCTCAACAAACTTTACACCGAGCTTTCGTATAACTGACTCTGAGCGTTTGTTTTCAGACAAGTGCATCACTTTCAGTTCTGTGAGCCCCAAATGAGCTTTGCTGTATTCCACTAACGCCAATGAGGCTTCATAGGCTATACCCAGCCCCCAAAACGGAACACCGAGCCAATAACCAAGAATACCAACACCATCTTGCAGACTAGGAAAGCTAACTGCACCGATAATCTCGTCGTTAGCTTTAAGAGTTATCGCGTACACCACACCTTTCCCTTCATTAAAGAAAGACTCGTGCGTGTTAATCCAATCCGCCGCCATGTTTACTTCATATGGATGAGGAATATTAGCCGTCATATCAGCTATCACTTTCTCACCCGCAAGTTCAGCAACGCGCTCGCTATCACTCAATCGAAATGGCCTTAAGATTAATCGTTCCGTGGTAATGTTCTGCTGCATAACCTCTCCCTTAACTAAAGGCTGATAACACTATTCCAAAATCACCCTAAAAATGTCGTTGTTCACGCCACCCACATCCACTAACTCTCCAGTTTTCATATGAATTGACGTGTTTAATTGTCGAGTCGAGCGTGGCTCTTTCGTTTCTCGAATCACAAGCATATCAACCAAGTAACCAGAGTCTTGCTTTCGTACTAAGCCCGAAAAAGTGACACTTTCAGCCCTATCGGCGAGTACTGAATTAAATGTCTTGTCTTCTAATACGCCTGCGGAGATCGATGTATCACCATAAAATAGCGTGATGGTTGTTGGGTCCGGTTGCAAAGCTTCATTGGATGCGCAGCCCGTCAGAACTAGGCATAGCATTAAAATAATTCTAAATGGCATAAACTTGTTTTTCGTTCTCTCACTAAACGTTATTTGTAAAAGTGCCGTTGCGATGGTTTAAATCACCGCGTCTGTCAGCTCAACTTTTAGTGACTTGTTATGTAAATTATCAGCCTCTGCAGACTGGATGGTTCCCGAGATAAGATCTTCGAAGAGATCTAACTGCCCTGCGGGGATGAGTTGATTTTGAATCGCTCTACGTTTGTTAGAATCAAATAATCGTTCAGCCATCCAACCGATTAAGTAGACCAGAGAAAGACATCCACCAGCCGTAGCAATGTTGCCTTCAATAACTAAAGGCAGATCTTGGACATCTCCCCCCATCGCTTCTAATGTTGGTTTGGCATGCGGGTTTGTTGTAAGCCTCTTACCTTTAAGTAAACCGAGTTCGTGTAACACAAAAGATCCCGCGCAAATCGACCCGATTAACTGCTCACTCGGATCCAGCTGTAATGAGTTCATGAACTCTGGTTCTTTCAATGCAGCAGGAATACCGCGATAACCACTTGTTATCAGCACTACATCTTGCTGCGCTACTTCACTCAAATGGCCATCGGTTTTCACCGTCATACCCAAATGTGAACGATGCTCAGGCTTAGTTCCAAGAACCTTAACCTCCCAAGAGTCCGTCGTTCTTCCTAATAAGTCATACATCAAGAAGAAGTCTACATCTGTGAAGTCATCAAATAATACGATTCCGACTTTGTACATAATACATGCCCTTGTTGATTACTCTCGAAAGATGAGAAGCGTTAATAGTGAGGCGATTCATAGAAAGGTGATATTAACCACCACATACTTGAGGTCAAACTCGAACCACAATTATTTATGGCCCCTAGGTAACAGCGACGAAATTAGACCATTTTCTTTTTACTTCAGGAGTCAACGCTAGAGTAAACTCATAACCTAAGTGATTCTCACGTGTTATTTCAAACCCTAATCGCTTATGAAACTGCACCGACAGTTCATTTAAGCGTAAAACATTGCTTACTAATACCCTTGAATCACGATCTTTCAGTATGTTTACAATGCCACGAAATAGAGCAAGAAAAGCGGCTTTACTTCTATAGTCTGGGTGTACCACAAACATAGGGACAAACCAGCTGCCATCGCCTAAATCACTTAACGTCGTGTAGCCAATTAGCTTATTATGTCGCCGATATTCGACAAGCAGTCCTTGTTCCATCGATTGGGCATGAGATGCTAAATACACATCTCTATCTATTGGAAAGCCCGCTTCTTTTGAAATAGACTCCAATGTCATCACGTCCAGTTCTAAATATTCTTCCATTACTACCTCTTATCCGTGCTCAAAAGAATTGCAGAACAAAGCACGCAATAAACGCCGGTAAGCCAGCAATGAATAGCACTAAGCCCGTTTGATAATTCAATCGATAGTGTTCTTGTTGGTCTTTAGCAAAATCGTGCCCGTCGACCATTTTGTAGACTTTGTCTGTAATAGGATCATCTAAGCGCGTTGTTTTGCTATGAACGCCTCCCTCCCAGAGAAGTTTTGCCAAAACCCAAATGACGATAAAGACATAAAATAAGAAGTCGACGAGTTGAGTAGAAGCAAAGAAAGGAAAAAACTGCGACAGCACAAAAACGACTATTGCAGCCATCAAATTGATAAGCACCACTTTCTTTAACAAATCGAGCAAATGAACCTCCGGCAGAATATTAGTACTTTAATAACGGATATTTATAAAATTTAGATTTCTCGGTCAATCAAAAAATATGTGCAAGATTGCACTATATGAAGTGCCGCATGTTTAACAACCTTCATTGCTGATAGGAAGCATTACACCGCTCGTGGTGATGTATTGAAGTGGCGCTTACATTCGCGCCTAAATTGAGATGAATTGGAGTCATTGATTCGGCATGCAACATCACTTATTCGCAGACCTTCAAACTGAATCAGCTCTAATTCTAAGTTAGAAACTAGAGCTAAAATATCAACGTTGTTAGCGATGTGTTTAACTATATTTAAGCAACAACATCTTGTGGGGGTGTGCCTTCGCAGTTAGAAACGACTGCATCCATTTGAATTAAGGCATTCATAGGAATCTTCGAAACCCCAACCACCGTTCTTGCCGGTAAGTCAGCATTAAAGAATGTAGTGTAGACCTCGTTCACCGCATCAAGATCTGAAATATCTTTAAGTTGAATATTAACTTTCACCGTATCGTCCATGCTGTGGTCAATACTTTCAATGATCGCCTTAATATTTTGTAGGCACTGCTCAGCTTGCTCTTTAATACCACCAGCAACCACTTCATTGGTTTTCGGATCTACAGAAAGTTGACCTGAAATATGATTGTAGTGAGAGAAAGCAACGGTGTGCGAGTAAGGCATGAATGGTGCTTTAGCTGTGTTATTTGCTTCAACAACCAGTAAGCAAGTATCTTCTGCCAGTTGTGGCGGTGTGCCATCACCATGTGAAACTGAAGTATCGATCTGAACTAAAGCGCCCATTGGTAATTCAGATGCCTGCACAATCGTTCTCGCCGGAACATAACTTGGGAAGAACTTAGCACATGCTTGGTTTACCTTTTCTGAATCTTCGATATCTTTTAGGTAAATCGTGGTTTTCACCACATCATTCATAACATGGCCAATGCTTTCTAGAATCGTTTTAATGTTTGCTAAACATTGAGTTGTTTGCTCTGTGATACCACCTGAAACCAACTCACCAGTATTCACATCAATCGGTAATTGAGCCGAAAGATTATTGTAGTGAGAAAAAGCCGCAGTCTGAGTAAACAAAGCACTCTGAGGGGCTTTATCCGTGTTTCTTGATACCTTAACTAACGCACATGGTGCCTGTGGTGTTGTACCTTCACCATTTGAGATAAGCGCGTCCATTTGAACTAGCGCATCGCTCATTGGCAGAGCTGCAACACCAACCACTGTACGTGTCGGAAGGCTATTACTAAAGAAGCCCTTATAAACTTCATCGATAGCTTCCATATCGGAAATGTTCTTAACGAAGATATTAATTTTCACCACGTCATCCATTACATGGTCGATGCTTTCAACAATCGCTTTAATATTATTCAAACATTGCGTTGCTTGATCTTTAATATCACCGATGACTATTTGACCTATTTTAGGGTCAATAGGTAATTGAGCAGAGAAATTATTGTAATGAGAAAAAGCAACTGTTTGTGTAGATACATTATTTAATGGCGCATTTTCAGTATTTCTTGAAATTTTAATGATATCGCTACTCATTGGTGTGA
>NZ_MCYD01001059.1:1323-1841 GCF_002876325.1 Vibrio sp. 10N.261.52.A1 | reverse complement strand
ATTTAGAAGCGATCGAAAAGTTCTCTGAGAGTCTAGAGATCGAAGGTCGTAGTTTATGGCAGGATGCTCGTATTCGTTTCATGCGTAACAAAGCGGCGATGGTCAGCCTGTTCATCCTTACTATTATGGTACTGGCGGTTATCTTTTTGCCGATGCTGGCTCAGTATACTTACGATGATACTGACTGGTATGCGATGCACGTTGGCCCCAATGCTGACCACTGGTTTGGTACTGATAGCTTAGGTCGTGATTTGTATGTACGTACTCTAATTGGTGGCCGTATCTCATTGATGGTTGGTGTGATGGGTGCCTTCGTAGCAGTATTGATTGGTACGCTTTACGGTGCAGCTTCCGGCTTCATTGGTGGTCGTACTGACCGAGTGATGATGCGTATCCTAGAAATCTTGTACGCAGTACCATTCATGTTCCTAGTAATCGTTCTAGTGACATTCTTTGGTCGTAACATCATTCTAATCTTCGTTGCGATTGGTGCGATTGCTTGGCTAGATATGGCGCGT
>NZ_MCYD01001059.1:0-571 GCF_002876325.1 Vibrio sp. 10N.261.52.A1 | reverse complement strand
TGGCTAGATATGGCGCGTATCGTACGTGGCCAAACGCTGAGTTTACGTAGTAAAGAGTTCATTGAAGCTGCACACGTATGTGGTGTAAGCAAATGGAAGATCATTACACGTCACATCGTTCCAAACGTTCTAGGTATCGTAGCCGTTTACTCTACGCTGCTTATTCCGAGCATGATCCTTACTGAATCATTCTTATCTTTCCTTGGTCTTGGTGTTCAAGAGCCTATGACAAGCTGGGGCGCACTGCTTCAAGAAGGTTCGCAAACAATGGAAGTTGCAATTTGGCAACTGGCATTCCCTGCGGTATTCATGGTTGTCACGCTGTTCTGCTTTAACTACGTAGGCGACGGTCTGCGCGATGCGCTTGATCCAAAAGACAGATAAAAATTAATAGCAAATAAAACTACAAAAGCTATAAAAGATTAAGGAAGCAATGATGAGCTTATTAGATGTCAAAGACCTGCGCGTCGAATTTACCACGCAAGATGGTATCGTAACCGCAGTAAACGACTTGAACTTCTCACTTAACCAAGGCGAAACGCTGGGTATTGTTGGTGAGTCAGGTTCAGGT
>NZ_MCYD01001058.1:1187-2926 GCF_002876325.1 Vibrio sp. 10N.261.52.A1 | reverse complement strand
TATCTTGCTGAAAGAACTTGATATAACCAAAAGTTGCTTTAAATAGAGAAAGTTATTTAGCACAGGCCTCGGTTTGTTGATAAGCAGGAAATATAAAATTTATGGGTAGTATTTGTGAGTGATAACGGAGTTTCTGTTGATAAGTGCGATCCTAGCAACACAATTTCTATGTACAATTTATTAACATACGGCCGTGCAATTAAGGAGTAACGCATGACGAAGACCCTCTTTCGCCAATCATTTCTTTTTGACAGCCTAGATCTTGAGCAAGAAGTGTTTGCAGGACAGACCGTACTGAGTAACGGTGTTCAAATTAAGCTTCATCAACGTGGCGTGTTGGAAGTGATTCCCGCTGATTACAGTTCTGAAACCAAGAACATTATCTTTTCAAGCGGTGTACACGGCGACGAAACCTCACCAATGGAGCTGATTGATAAGCTCGTTGAGGATATTGAAACAGGCTTTCAGGCAGTGAACGCTAGATGCTTGTTTATCATAGCTCACCCAGAAGCAACCAACGCGCATACCCGTTTTCTTGATGTGAATATGAACCGTCTGTTTGATGAAAAGCAGTACGAGAGCAATCGAGAAGTGGATATCGCCCAGAACTTAAAGTATCTGGTGACAGAGTTTTATAAAGAAACCAAGCCAGAAACACGCTGGCACTTAGATTTGCACTGTGCAATCCGTTTATCTAAGCACTATTCATTTGCAGTGAGCCCTAAGGTTCGCCACGAAGTACGTAGCAAAGAGTTATTCGACTTCATCAACAGTGCTCATGTTGAAGCCGTGTTGCTGTCGAATGCACCTACCAGCACGTTCAGCTGGTACAGCGCTGAAAACTTCGGAGCGCAGGCTCTGACAATGGAACTCGGGCAGGTCGCGAGAATTGGTGAGAACCAACTCGATAGACTAACGGCTTTTGATCTCGCCATGCGTAATTTAATCGCGGAAGCTGAGCCAGAGCATCTGCCCAAGCGAACCATTACTTATCGTGTGAGCCGCACCATTGTTCGTTTACATGATGATTTCGATTTCATGTTCTCAGATTCTGTAGAGAACTTTACTGCATTCAAGCACGGTGAAGTCTTTGGCCATGATGGTGATAAACCATTAATGGCGAAGAATGAAAACGAAGCGGTGGTGTTCCCAAACCGTAATGTTGCTATCGGTCAACGAGCAGCCTTAATGGTGTGTGAAGTGGAAACACGATTTGACCATGGGCAGTTGGTTTACGATTAATCTGTAGCAGCGACGACGGTTCGTTGAATAACCGCTCAACTGGTTGAAATATCAAGGTTCACATTACGGTGTGAACCTTGAGTTTACTTGGGTATACAGGTAAGGTTACGCGAACAATCTCAAAGTAGCTTGATATGGATTTCCAACAACTTCTTCACCAAAAACAGCGCAAATGGACGCGAGCCATTTATCTGATGGCATCACTGCTTATCGCGCTGAGTGCTATTTACCTAATGGTTGGCGATCTCTTCATTTCCCCTCTGGGCACCTTGTCCACATTAGAACAAAAACTACTGATTGATTTACGCTTACCTCGATTATTAGCAGCTATTGCCATCGGGGCAGGGCTAGCGGTATCTGGCGCAAGCTTACAAGTGTTATTAGGCAACGTATTGGCAGAACCAGGTGTGCTCGGCATTTCTGGTGGTGCAAGCCTCGCCATGGTGATTGTACTGTTCTTCTTGCCGTTTGCGCCGACTCCAGAACTCTTCATGGTC
>NZ_MCYD01001058.1:0-487 GCF_002876325.1 Vibrio sp. 10N.261.52.A1 | reverse complement strand
AGAACTCTTCATGGTCGCGGCGGTATTAGGGTCACTCTGTTTCACCGTGATTCTTGTGAGTATGGTAAAGGCAATGCGGCTTACCACGACCAAGCTGCTGCTGGTAGGTGTCGCATTAGGTATTCTTTCTGGTGCTATGGTGACATGGGCATTCTACTTCAGTGATGACATGAGCCTTCGTCTGTTGATGTACTGGCTAATGGGTAGCTTAGGCGGCGTGACTTGGTATCAACACTCGCTGACATTAGTTATGATTCCTGTGATTATCTGGTTGTGTCTGCAAGGCAGCAAGCTCGACAAACTGATGATTGGTGAGATCCATGCAGCGCAACTTGGCGTGAATGTGCCTAAGTTACGCTGGCGCTTAATCTTCGCAGTATCCATTTTGGTTGGCTGTGCAGTGGCGTTGGGCGGTGTAATCAGCTTTGTTGGTTTGGTTGTGCCACACTTACTGCGTTTAGCAATTGGTACCGATAATAAATATCTA
>NZ_MCYD01001057.1:0-6494 GCF_002876325.1 Vibrio sp. 10N.261.52.A1 | reverse complement strand
AGCTATTTATCATGATAAATAAATATTTTGTGACTAAGATTCGATCAATAATTGGAGTGTTTCATAACCGAGCACTCCGATTTTTCCGGGGTTTTTAGGGCAAGAAAACAAGTGACATTCAGAGGAATTCCGTCAGAATTCAATAGGTACGGATAACACCCCAGCGAGGATAATGTGGCAAAAAGCGCGAAGAGACGTAGAACACAAGAATTAGCAGAATCGATCAAGAACTGGATCGTCGAACAAGCACTTCAGCCTGGGGATCGTTTACCTAACGAACTTGAGGTTATGGAGAAGTTTGACGCTTCAAAAGGAACGGTTCGTGAAAGTATGCGAATCTTGGAAGCGCAAGGTATTTTGTCGACCAAAACCGGCCCGAATGGCGGTGTGTTCGTGAGTGAGATGAGCGAAAACAAAGCGCAGTCTCTCTTAAGTAACTACCTGTTTTTTAAGAACACTTCGATATCAGATTTATACCAAATGCGTTTGTCGCTTGAGCCGGAGATTGCGGCTTCCCTCGCGGGGAGACTAAGCGAGTCGCAACTGCAGGCACTGAGCGACCAAATCGACAAGTATCAAACGCCACCAGAAGATATCTATCAAGAACGCGAACACCACATCGCATCGCTAGAGTTCCACAGCTTACTGGCGAGCTATTCAGATAATGAGCTATTAAAGTTTGTGGTACGTTTTACCGCGCAAATGCTCACTGAGCTGACGATTTATCACAAGCTTTACGAGCCAGGAAACCACAAACTGTGGCGTACCGGCGTGCAAAGCCAACGCGACCTTGTGCAAGCGCTGAGCAAAAGTGACGCTGTAAAAGCGAAACAAATCATGCAGCAACATATGCTGACAGCGCACCAGCTTATGATTAAGCAAGAAGCGCAAATCGCTAACAGCTTTATCGCAGAAGAATAAGTCCGAGCCATTCAACTTATCTAACACATCTCGCAGACACTAAAAAACGCCAAGCTCATAAGAACTTGGCGTTTTTCTTTTCATTTTACTTATATTAGTTAAACCAACTCGTTGTTAGTAACTCCTTGATAAAGCGCTCTAGAACATATCTATTTTAGAAAAAGCCTAGCGGATTGGTATCGTAGCTGATCAGTAGGTTCTTGGTATTTTGATAATGGTCGAGCATCATCTTATGTGTCTCACGACCGATGCCTGATTTCTTGTATCCACCAAAGGCCGCATGTGCTGGGTAAGCGTGGTAACAGTTCACCCAAATACGCCCTGCTTCAATGTTGCGACCCATGCGATACGCGAGGTTTGCATCACGCGTCCAAACACCCGCACCCAAGCCATATTCCGTATCGTTGGCAATTTCCAACGCTTCAGCTTCGTCTTTAAAAGTAGTTACCGCGATAACTGGACCAAAGATCTCCTCTTGGAAGACGCGCATCTTGTTATTGCCTTCGAGCATGGTTGGTTGGATGTAATAGCCGCTACCCAGATCATCTGGTTGCTGCGCGATTTCACCACCAGTTAACACTTTCGCACCCTCTTGACGACCAATCTCTAGATAGCTAAGAATCTTATCGAACTGCTCTTGAGAGGCTTGTGCGCCAACCTGAGTGTCAGTGTCTAACGGGTTGCCTTGCTTGATGGTTTGAGCACGCTCGACCACTTTCGCAATGAACTTATCGTATACCGATTCGTGGATCAACACACGCGATGGACAGGTACACACCTCACCTTGGTTAAAGAACGCCAGCAGCATGCCTTCTACACACTTATCTAGGTACTCATCTTCATAATCAAAAATGTCTGGGAAGTAGATGTTTGGAGACTTACCGCCAAGCTCAACGGTTGATGGAATCAAGCTTTCAGCCGCACATTTCAAAATATGGTGGCCGACTTCTGTTGAGCCAGTAAACGCCAATTTAGCCAAGCGGTCACTAGTTGCTAACGCTTGACCTGCTTCGCTACCAAAACCATTCACGATGTTGACCACACCTGCAGGCAGAAGGTCAGCGATCTTCTCCATCATCACCAAAATCGATGTTGGTGTTTGCTCGGCTGGCTTCATCACCACACAACAGCCTGCTGCCAGTGCAGGGGCCAATTTCCAAGCCGCCATTAAGATTGGGAAGTTCCAAGGAATGATCTGCCCTACCACGCCAATTGGCTCTGGGAAGTGGTAGCTTGCAGTGTTTGAATCAAGCTCGGCTGCGCTGCCTTCTTGCGCTCGAATACAGCCCGCAAAGTAGCGAAAATGATCGACAACCAACGGAATGTCTGCCGCCAGAGTTTCACGCACTGGTTTGCCGTTTTCCCATGTCTCAGCAACTGCGATCTCTTCTAGGTTTGCTTCAATGCGGTCAGCAATTTTAAGTAGGATGTTCGAACGCTCTGTCACACTGGTCGCAGCCCAACTCGCACGAGCTGCATGCGCCGCATCGAGTGCTAAGCTAATGTCCGCCTCGGTTGAGCGCGCGACTTGGCAATACACCTGACCATTCACGGGAGACGTATTATCAAAATACTCGCCGCTGACAGGCTTCACCCACTCACCACCGATAAAGTTATCGTATTGAGCTTTAAAGTTCACCACTGCGTTGTCACTACCCGGCTGTGCGTAAATCATAGTTAGATCCTTCTTAGATGTGTTGTTCGTTATTAAGCGAGAGCTGTCTTATTTTTGTGGCGACTTCTCTTGAGAAAAGAACTCATGACAATACGCCTATGTTTATGCTTTCTGTTTAAAACACTGATACTTCGTGCTTTCTTCACAACAAGAACAACGCAAATCACACGCCACAACCTCAAAACTTGTTGTTAATAAATTGTAAAACTATGATTACCAAACATTTACAACCCAAAGTGAGTTGGCATTGAACAGCTGTATGGAAACCAATCCAATGTTCAACTGTTCCAATTTGGTACACTCTCACTGTTACGACATGGAACAGTCATGCACCTTCAACAAGCAAACACCTCAGATTGGCTTTCGTCTTCTTGGCACCGCAGCACAGAAGCGGGGCTAAAACAGAGACGTCTTCCCGAAGATATTCGCCTACCACAGTCGATTCTTAAGCAGAGACGTCATCAATCATCGAGCTTGATTCAAATCGTCGAGCGCAATGCACTACCTCTGTTCAACCAGATGTTTGCACGTACAGACAGTCGTTTGATCTTGACCGACATTGAAGGGGTGATTCTCGCTAGTTGGGGACAAGAGCGGTTTAAGGAAAAACTGACGTCGATTGCACTCAGCTCTGGTGCGTGTTGGCAGGAACAACTCAAAGGGACCAACGCCATTGGCACGGCGATTGTGGAAGCCAAACCCGTGACCATCATTGGTGAGCAACACTTCATCCACCAGCATCGGTTTATCAGCTGTTCAGCGAGCCCAGTATTTGATCACCAAGGAAACATGGTTGGCGTATTGGACATTACCAGTGAGCAGCAACAACACGACGGTTCGGTACAGCTACTTGTTCAAAATATGGTTCAGCTTATTGAGAATCAGCTATTGAGTCATATCCCACAAGGCACGACTCGTATTGATCTCGCATGCGATAAATCGCTACTGCACAGCGGTTGGCAAGGGATTGTAATAGCCAATGAAGCTGGAGAGGTGGTCGCGCACAATCAGGTCGCCTCTCAACTATTGGATCAAACCTCGATCGTCGGTGAGAGTATCGACACCCTCTTCAACCGAAATTCAATAGATGCCCCCTTTGTGTTTGAAAAACAGCACCTAAAACGCCCAACAACCAAGCGCACACGCTCTATTTCCCCATCGTGTGCTTTACACCATGGTGAACAACAGATAGAACACGCTTGGCAGCAGGCCAATAAGGTTATCGACAAAGGCATTAGCCTATTAATCCTTGGTGAAACAGGTGTCGGCAAAGGCGAGTTTGTTAAGGCGTTACACAAGCAAAGCCAGCGTAAATCGTCGCCCTTAGTCGCGGTGAATTGTGGTGCACTACCGAAAGATCTTATCGAATCTGAATTGTTTGGTTACGCGCCGGGGGCTTTTACAGGCGCAAGCCACAAAGGATTCCAAGGTAAGATCCGTCAAGCGGATAAAGGGATTCTATTTCTAGATGAGATCGCCGACATGCCTTTAGAAGCTCAGTGCCGACTACTGCATGTTCTGCAAGACAAATCCGTGGTGCCAGTTGGTTCCAATCAAAGCTATCAAGTCGATTGCCAGATCATCGCTGCAACTCACAAAAACCTCGAGCAGTTAGTCGCAACCGGAGAGTTTAGGCAAGACCTGTATTACAGACTCAATGGCTTGGCGTTTACCTTACCAAGCCTGCAACAGCGACAAGATAAACACGCTTTAATCGAAAACATTCACCGTAAATACGCTGAAGATGAGCAAACAATCTGCCCGCATTTGATGGGGTTGCTATGCGCCTATTCATGGCCGGGTAATATCCGCGAGTTAGACAACCTACTTAAAGTCGCCACTTTACTGGCAAACGACGAACCACAACTCACACTCGAGTATGTGCCTAGCCATCTTGCTCAACACCTCACGTCGTTAGCGCATGATAATCACCATCAATCGACGACTTCTAATGCCATAAAAGGTACAGCGAGTAACGATTTAAGAAGCACCGTTGAAGAAACCTTGTTGCAAACTTATCAAGCCAACCAAGGCAACATCAGTAAGACGTCACGCATACTTGGTATCAGCCGTAATACGATTTATCGAAAACTAAAAAGCTTAGGCATTCTCTAATAATGAAAACAGGAGATCATAACCTGCCCTTTCATTATCGAAAATAAAACTCACTTCCAGTGAGACGTTTTGCCCTCTGATTCGTAATGCTTGAAAACGAAAGAGGGCTCAGATGCAAACAATCAACATAGTGTGGCTAAAGCGTGATTTAAGACTCACCGACCACGCACCTTTACAACACGCTTTATCAGGTCACCTCCCAACGATATTGCTCTACATTTCCAACCTATGCTGCTAAACAATGCCCACTACTCTGAGCGACATTGGCGGTTTGTTTGGCAGTCGCTGCAATGCATGAATCGGTCGCTGAAAGAGTATGGACATGAGGTTTCAATACTTCATGGCAGTGCGATGGACTGCTTCAAAGCGATTCAATCTCGTTACCGCATCAAAAACGTCTTCTCTCATCAAGAGATAGGATTAAATTGCACTTTTGAGCGTGACAGAGAACTCTCTGCTTGGTTTACAGATCACAACATCCCATGGCAAGAGTTCGCACAAGGCGCTGTCGTAAGAGGGTCGAAAGACAGAATCGGTTGGGACAAGCACTGGAACAATGTCATGCGTGCTCCCATAGAAGAAAATCAGTTAACGACAGAATCACTACATACCCTTGATGCACAGGAGCTTAAATTCGCAATCGAGCCTCCACCAGCTTGGTTAACCAAAGTTAAAGGCATACAAACGGGTGGAAGCGCACTGGCATGGGCAACATTAAATGACTTCTTTGAGCGCCGTGGTCGCGATTACTATCGCAGCATCTCAAGCCCAGAAGCTTCACGACATGCCTGTACACGTCTATCCCCATATTTGGCTTGGGGCAATATATCGCTGCGTGAGGTTTATCAACACCTGTTGGGGCACTGGCAAGTCGCAGGCTTTCGTCGCAGCTTGATTGCGCTCTCATCAAGGCTTCACTGGCACTGTCATTTCATGCAGAAGTTTGAATCGGAATGCGCGATGGAATATCGCTGTATCAATCACGCCTACGAAGCACTCTTGCAAAAAGAGACGGTAAAAGATCCGACACATCTTCAGGCATGGAAGATGGGGATGACAGGTGTGCCATTGGTCGATGCCTGTATGCGCTGCCTGCATCATACGGGGTACATTAATTTCCGCATGCGCTCAATGCTGGTGAGCTTTCTCACTCACCATATGAACATGGACTGGCGTGATGGTGTCACACACTTAGCGCAGCTGTTCCTCGATTTTGAACCCGGCATTCATTACCCACAGTTTCAAATGCAAGCTGGGGTAACGGGCATCAACACCATCCGAATTTACAACCCAACAAAGCAAGCCCTAGAACACGATTCCGATGGGGACTTCATCCGAAAATGGGTACCCGAACTTTCAGACATACCCACTCCACTTCTGTTTGAGCCTTGGAAGATGACACCTATGGAAGTCATGATGCACGAGCTTGAACCAGACTCCCCTTACCTTAATCCAGTCGTCGACCTCGAAGTGAGCGCCAAGGAAGCACGAGTGCGTTTATGGTCATGGAGAAAGCTGACGGAAGTGAAACAAGAACGCAGTCGTATTTTGTCACGCCACGTTAGGCCACCGAAGAAACAAAGCAAAACAACACGGGCAAGCTAATACAACGTGTTACCTCTTTAAATCACTTATAAAAAGAGTGGTAATTCATTGGGTTAAATAAATTTAATTGTGATCGTCGTCATATAATGAGTAATAGACTCGCGGTCACAAACTAGAGAGGCAAAATTGCAGCCTTACTAAAACATTAAACTCACCTAATCATCACTAAAACTAATAA
>NZ_MCYD01001056.1:983-1471 GCF_002876325.1 Vibrio sp. 10N.261.52.A1 | reverse complement strand
TGATGGCAATATTGGTATGACACCAGAATTGCGTTGGCAGCCGGCGAATGACCGTTCGAATGGTGAAGCTAGACCGTTATTAAAATTTAACGTCAAGTACGACCGTTTAATTAAAACACAAGACCCTGAGCGTCCTTATGAAGATAAGGGCGGGTTTTGGGTCGAGATTAGTTATTGGGGGCGGGACGCTGAGGCGTTAAGTAAGTTATTACAAAAAGGCATGCGCGTGCGTATTGAAGGTGAACTCCGCATCGACGTTTGGGAAGATAAAAATAATCCAGGTCAAATGGCATCGGGCATGGCATTAACGGCTTCGTTAATTACTATCATGACGCAGCGTGTGGATGCGGTGTTATTAAAAAAACCACAACAGTCAGTGGCGCATAATAACCCAGCCTCTCAATCTGAACTTTAAATAGGGAGTGAGAGATGAGAGGAGTGAATTTATCTAACGCCATTGCCGCGCTTCGATTTCGAGTGCGCGCTCG
>NZ_MCYD01001056.1:0-261 GCF_002876325.1 Vibrio sp. 10N.261.52.A1 | reverse complement strand
ATTTCGAGTGCGCGCTCGCCGTAGTGGTGACGCCGACCAACGCGCTCAAGCGGAGCTCGGCGTGAAAGCGCAAGAGCCATTTTGTTCGCAAGTGCAGCAAGCTTTAATTGGCAACCGTGAAGGCATGACGCTCAGTAAGGTCACGCCAGGTTGGGTGAAACAGCAACTCGCCAGTAAGGTGACAACATCATGATGGGTGACTTGTTATTGGGTCAGTGCCTTCTTCATCGAGAAGGCGCCCCAAACGTGACGTGGTCACCT
>NZ_MCYD01001055.1:0-682 GCF_002876325.1 Vibrio sp. 10N.261.52.A1 | reverse complement strand
CTATAAATTAGCTCACACATCAGGTCGAATTTATTGATTCCTCAATCAATAAAACGCTAACTAACAAGCCCTTGTAAATGAGAGTCATGAAATGAACAAAATATGTTCAACCCATGTAGTTCACCAAGTAAGCGCTTAGTTAATTCTGTGTGATTATTAGCAGTTTTCTGTGCTCTACCTCATTTACCGTGACTTCAAGATTCATCTTAAGTTTAGATGCGTATATACTTTATAGGTATCTCACCAAATAATATCTATAAAATACTAATAGAGCTGATCAGATATAACAGCCTTTGAGACTAAGAGAGGAAACACGTGAAGAAAATGGAAGCTCCGCACGATATGAACATTGGAGCTAAATTCAAAACAAATAGACACGGTTATGTGACAGTAGTTGAATATTATAATACTCATACTGTTATCGTTGCGTTTGAAAACACCGGAAATATTCGAGCTATCAGTGCGGCTAAATTACGTACAGGTCAACTAACTGATCGTTCGGTTGCTCCTGAGTCAATTATGATTGGCGAACAGGTTGAATCGGTTAAACACGGAATATTAACCATTACTCAAGTTGAGTCTGAAAATATTGTTGTGTTAACAAATGCTGACAATGAAGAAATTAGAATGCTATTGCCAGCAGTACAAAAAATGAAAGACAAAGTTGAAGATATTGATGAAG
>NZ_MCYD01001054.1:0-1736 GCF_002876325.1 Vibrio sp. 10N.261.52.A1 | reverse complement strand
ATGAATATCAACGTCACTGGCTTAAAGGGAATTAACCATGAGTAATCCATCGGAACCTCAGCATCCTCTGCTGTCTCTTTCTATTCGCAGTAAGTTTATTTTAATCAACCTCACTCTGTTTATTTGTGTTTTTATCTATGCCGTCTACGAGCAACTTAGCTTAGACAAATTGGAATCATTGGAGATCGCTGCGACCGAAAACCTCAGAAGCTCAGTAGATTTATTAACGCTTAGGCGACATGAGAAAGACTTCTTGTCTCGCCACGATCAAAATTACGCAGAGCGTTTCGATAAAACCGCCGACATATTGAATCAAAGATTGGTGACGTTGAACCAAACTCTCACCTCGCACGAACTTCACCTGACCGAACAAATGACCAAGATCTCCGATACCCTTAATCAGTACCAGAAACAGTTCCACCAGATCGTCAATCAAGTGAACGACATTGAACGTTCAACCCCACCTTTGGGCTTTGTCGCCGCTCTTGATGGAAAAAGAACAGCGCTGAAATCAGCAATCGAATCAGAATCAAGCTTGGCACTGGAACTTGCGTTGTTAGAGCTGATCGAAAAAGACTTCCATTACCTCGCACATATTAATAGCGAAACGAATGCGGCGTTAACCAATGCTCTTGTTGAGTTTGAACCCTACTCCCAAACCTCGATTGCGACTGAGCAAGCCTATTCCGAATATAAGGCTGCAGTTGAAACTCTGTTGGTTGCTAACAGCAATCTAGGCTTGTCTGCAGAGTTGGGGCTTAGAGGCGCCTTACGTAGCAATGTTCATAAAACGGAACAAGCCATTGAAGAAGTGCAGAATGAGATAAGCCATGCGATTACAGTGGCAGTTAGGCACACACAAAATATGTTGCATCTGTTTGGCGCCGCCATTGTTGCTCTGCTTTCTCTATTATTGGTGTTCATTGGTCGCAACATCTTGGGTCGTATCAAAGCGATTAACGTGATGATGGAGTCGATTGCAAATGGCGATGGTGATTTAACGGTGCGAATGAACGCTAAAGGTAACGACGAGCTCGCTCAACTTGCTCACTCGTTTGATACCTTCATCAACAAGCTGCACGGCAACATTAAAGAGTTGTCGGGAGTTATGACAGTGTTGACAGAGAGTTCATGTAGCTCTGAAGAAGCCGCGATCAAAAGCATGAGTAATGCTGAGAAACAGAAACAACAATCGGAGTCCGTCGCGACGGCAGTGAACGAACTGGTGATGACCAGTAACGAGGTCACAGCCAATATAGAAAATGCCGCAACTAATGCAGAGAAAATTAAAGATAACGCCCATCAAGCATTACAAGAAACACACTTAACAGATACGAGTATCAATGTGTTAGTCGAGAACATTGCAGAGTCGCAAGATTTAATCGTGCAGCTTGAAGAACAGAGCCGTGAAATCAATCAAGTGGTAACGACGATTCAGGGAATTGCTGAACAAACTAACCTACTCGCGCTTAACGCGGCGATTGAAGCTGCACGTGCAGGCGATCATGGACGAGGCTTTGCGGTGGTCGCCTCTGAAGTGAGAGAGCTTTCTTTAATGACTAACGACTCAACCCATCAAATTGAATCGACTATCCATGGTTTAACGTCCGGTATTGCAAAGACAGTCGCTAAGATGTCGGCAAGCTTGGAGCAAACCGAACAAGTTAAGCTCCAGACTAAAGATGTGGTCAATGCGATTGAAGGTATCCACTTTCAAGTCGGAGAGATGTTCGACC
>NZ_MCYD01001053.1:0-749 GCF_002876325.1 Vibrio sp. 10N.261.52.A1 | reverse complement strand
CGGCTCTGCCGACGAGCTAGGGCTCAGTGTTGAGCACGCAATCTGCATTGGTCAGCATCAAGGTAGCAAAGTGTATTGGTTGAACGACTGTGATGTTGAGCGTGAGCTGACGATGGTCAACCTAAGAGAGTTATTGCACTGGCCTGAATCGAGTTTTCTTACTGCAAGTAAAGCCATCCAATATGGCCATATGACCCGGAGCATGCGTTTCTGCCCGCAGTGTGGTGGTCGCAATCACCTAAACCACAATCAAGTGGCGATGCAGTGTGGAGACTGTCGTACTCTGCATTACCCGCGCATTTTCCCATGCATCATTGTCGCTGTACGAAACGACAACAAGATATTACTCGCGCAGCACCCAAGACATAGAACGGGCATGTATACCGTTATAGCGGGCTTTCTAGAGGTCGGAGAGACCTTAGAACAGTGTGTTGCTCGTGAAGTGAAAGAGGAGACGGGGATTGATGTGGATAATATTCGCTATTTTGGCAGCCAACCTTGGGCATTCCCGTCGAGTATGATGATGGGTTTTCTTGCTGACTATGCTGGTGGTACGCTCAAGCCAGATTATAGCGAGCTATCTGACGCGCAATGGTTTGACGTGACGACCCTGCCAGATGTGGCGCCAGTGGGCACCATTGCTAGACAACTGATAGAGAAAACGGTTGATGACGTGATTAAAGCAGGCGCAGCTGAACAAGCATTGGAGCACTAAATTGCCTACAGTAGTATTTGGCCTATGGGTGGTC
>NZ_MCYD01001052.1:0-8317 GCF_002876325.1 Vibrio sp. 10N.261.52.A1 | reverse complement strand
GCGATGAGAACGCAGTATCTATGCTAGTTCGCTTAAGCATTCCGGCCGAAACACCTGAGCAAAGACAAGCCTTTATCCGAGATGGCGGCATACCAGAGCCAACTTACGGTGGTCAGCTACAAGACTTTGCGCTTCAAGGGGTAAAACCAGAGGGTAAAGTAAACATTAGCTACACGGATGTACCTGTTACCTTCAAAGACGGCACGGTCGTTATTCTGCGTAAACCGATTTTAAAAATTACTGAGCTTGCGTTCGGTGAGATGCATCCTAAAACTGAATTCTCAGCTCGTGTTGCGCCACCAATGATCGGCCTAGGTTTGCTCGAGAGCATTCCACAAGATACGATTCTTGGCTTCGCGAAGCAGCAAGCAGCGGACAACCAAGGTGTAACAGGCAAAGCCAATTACGTTCTTGACGTTCAAACTAACGAGATGGCGTTGGGTCGATTTGGTTGGAAAGCAGGGCAACCAAACCTAATGCAGCAAAACGCAGCGGCATTTAATGGTGATTTAGGTTTAACAAGTAGCTTGTTCCCGAACGAAAACTGCACATCAGCACAGTCAACCTGTGATGATTTCCCTAATGGTGGTGAGCCAGAAGTCAGCGATAATATTCTCGACTTTGTTGAGTTTTACTCTCAGCACTTAGCGGTTCCAATTCGTCGAAATGTTGATGATCCTGCTGTTGTTCAAGGCAAGAAACTGTTCAAAGAGATTGGTTGCCAAAGCTGTCACCAAGCTGAGATTCGTACCGCTAAGCGCGACGGTTTACCTGCACTCTCTAACCAGTTAATCAGCCCTTATACCGATATGCTGCTGCATGATATGGGTGAAGGCCTAGCGGATAATCGTCCAGAGTATCTAGCGAATGGACGTGAGTGGCGAACCACACCATTGTGGGGTTTAGGGTATACAAAAGAAGTGAATGGCCACACCTTCTTGCTGCATGATGGTCGAGCAAGAAACGTGATGGAAGCTGTGCTATGGCACGGTGGTGAAGCTGAGATAGCGAAACAGAAAGTGTTGTCACTAAGTCGTAGCGAACGTGAAGCACTGCTGGTGTTCTTAGATTCACTATAAGCTAACTTGAACTCATTTGAGCCAGAGGCTTGATGAGCGAAACAAGTAGCGAATAAATGACTGACTGCCGCTGAACTTGTAGAAATACGAGCTCAGCGGTCGTTTTCATATTTGATGAACTCATATAATTAAAAGAAAAATTAGGAAGTAAGGTAACAGCATGGCTCAAAAATTATTGTTAATGCCTTTGTCGGTTTTAGCCATGGCAGGCTGTCAATCATCAGGGGAGCAAGTTGCTTCGTCTGAGGTTAACGGTGTGTCTTATCAAGCCGACACGACAAGTCATATTAGTCGTAGTGTGTATCAACAGGAGTTTGATTCAGCAGTACTATTCGCTAAGCAATCGAGCGAATTAGAAGCCTTGATGCAAGGTTACTGTGAAGCAAATAACGTCGAGTTAGATGCAGTTAAAAATCAGTGGCAGCTCACCATGAACAGTTGGATGGCGCTGCAAGGACAAGAACGTGGTCCAACGGCGGCATTAGAAGAGAGCTGGAATGTTCAGTTCTGGCCAGACAAAAAGAACACGACGGGTCTTAAGATGCGTCAGTTGACGCAACAGAACAAAGCCTGGACACAAGACGAAATCGCGCAACAAAGCGTGACAGTTCAAGGTTTAGGCGCGTTGGAATGGTCACTTTATGACGAGCAATCGCCACTGATTAAAGATAAAGCATCGGGCTGTTTGTCTTCACAAGCAATTGCACAAAACTTGGCAATGAAATCAGCTTCAATTGCTGAAGCTTGGCAAGTTAACCCATGGCTAGCCTTGGACGAGATGCGTTGGGAGTCGGAATACATCGCACTACTGACCAACCAACTTGATTACAGCATGAAAAAGCTGAGCCGTCCGATGGCAAAAATTGGTCACCCGCGCCCTTATTTCTCAGAATCATGGCGTGCACAAACCTCGATGACTCAACTCAAAGCCAATGTAGCGGCACTTCAGAATCTGTACATTGCTGATGGCAATGGCCTAGACGGATTATTGAGAGAGAAGGGCTTAAACGCACTTGCAGATCGTGTTGCTGACCAGTTCACATTGACGCTAGATACCTGGCCTACTGATTCAAGCTTGTTTGAGTTATTACAGAGTAAAGAGGGTTACCGCGAGGTGCTGACTCAGTACAACAAACTTGAGCGTTTGAAGTACCTGATTCATGAAGAAGTGGCGATAGAACTTGGCGTGGTAATAGGATTTAATGCTACCGATGGTGACTGATACTACACGAAGAACCTTACTGAAAGCAGCACTGGGTTGTGCTGCTGTACCAGTGCTGCCGTTCGGATGTGCTAGCCGTTCAGGTGAAAAAGCATCGAGCAAACCTCAGTTGATTGGCTGCGCACTTAATGGTCGAGGTCAGTATTCCGCGGTTGTTGCTGATGAATATGGCATGCCACTGAACCAGCTACCTATCCCTGAGCGCGGTCATGGTGTCGCCATTTGTCCAACGTCATCCCATGCGGTGGTGTTTGCTCGTCGCCCTGGTGACTACTTTATGGTGTTTGACTACAAAAGTGGTGAGCAGATAAAAATGGTAGTGAAGGGTAACAACCGTCACTTCTATGGTCACGGCGTTTACTCGTTAGACGGTACTCTACTGTATGCGACTGAAGGGAAAACGGACACAAGCCAGGGCGTGATTGGCGTCTATGATGTTGCGCAAGGATACCGTAAGGTCGAAGAATTCACCGGTTTTGGTATTGGCCCTCACGAAGTGATTATCATGCCTGATGGTAATCTTGCTATCGGCGTTGGCGGTGTACACACTGATGGTCGAACACCGAAAAACTTGGATTCCATGCAGCCTAGTTTGAGCTATGTTTCATCGCAAGGTGAGCTGCTTGAACAGGTTGAATTGCTGGATAAGAAGTTAAGCATTCGACACTTAGCGCATGATGGGGCAGAGACAGTACTTTGTGGCCAGCAATATCGCGGCGAACCCGATGAATATCCTTCACTTTTAGCGATGCATACTAAAGGCGGTGAGTTCGAATCCTTGAATGCAGAGCCAGAGCAATGGGCACGATTTAATCACTACATTGCAAGTATTGCCGCGTCAGATGATTGGATTATCGCCACCTCACCACGAGGCAATTGCTACGGTATTTGGTCTAAACAAACCAAAGAGTTAGTGGAATTATCGGCATTATCTGATGCTTCTGGTGCTGTGCTACTTGATGGTGAATTTAGGTTGAGTTCTGGGGCGGGTAGTGTGGTTAGCCAACGTAAGCCTTATGAGAAATCAAGCCAGCAATCATCCGTCCAGTGGGACAATCACTGGTCGTCAATTTGATGCATATACTGTCTTAAAAATTAACATGCTTACTCCAATTTCTTTGCCATACTTATGGGATTAGTGGTGATGGAGTAAGGCATGTTAGCGAGATACTTCTTTGGTTTATTAGTACTAGTTTCCGTAAGTACATGGAGCTATACGAGTTCTGAAGAGCGTCGGTTTATTCCGGCAGATTCAGAGCTCTCTTTCATGCTGATATACCCTGAACTTACCCAGAGCATTTACCAAGATACCTCATTTCCATTTTTGTGGGACTCTCCCGAGCTGGTCAAGGCGTTTGAATTCCAGTTATCGCTGATTGAACAAGCGAAGATGGCCCCGCTTTTTGAGCGACAGCTTAAACAGATTCGCCAATACCAATCTCGTCAGCAGTGGCAAGAGTTAGACATACTACTGACTGACACCTTCATCTATTATTTGAGCTACGTTGAGAATGCGCCAATCATAGGTAAGGAGTGGTATTTCTCTGGGCAGCTGCACTCTAAATTGCCCGCGCCTTCACCTCATATTGTTATGAGACTTAAAAGCAGCGTCGCCAATGATTACTTATTGGAGATGGTGTTGTCTTACGCGCCACCGGTTGGCGATTTTGACCAATTCAAAGCAACCTATTCTGTTTTAAACACGGCATCTGAGCTTGGTATTGAACGTTACCACCAGAAAGGCCTAAAACGCTTGGGAGATAAGCTTTCAGATAAAGCAACACTGGTCGAGCGCATTGCATTGGTTGGCGTAGATACTTCAATGATCGCTGTCGACTCCCCTCGGTTTGATCGAGACTTGCAAATCGCGACCAAAGCCTTTCAGCGTATGCATGGGATTACCGCGGATGGGATTATCGGACCAGACACGATCAAGTGGATCAATATGGGCTTTGATGATCGACTCACTTCCCTAGCATTGAACGCCGAGCGTGCCCGTTTATGGCCAAGAAATCGAGACTCACTGATTGTGGTGAATGTACCTAGTTTTGATATGAAGTACTGGGAAGGCGGGGAAGAGGTTTTCGAGTCTAAAGTCGTGGTTGGAAGAAAATCGAGAAAAACGCCACTCTTAGAGATAAAACTTGATTCGGTTATCTTAAACCCGACTTGGAACGTGCCATGGAAAATCATGGTTAAAGATATCTTGCCTAAAGTAAAAGCCGACGAGAGCTATCTTGAAACACACAATTTTCAAGTGATCGATGGTTGGCGTTCGATGGAAACCGTCGACACTACCAAGATTGATTGGCAGACAATCAACTTCAACTCTTTCCCTTATCGAATGCGCCAACAAGCAGGCTCTAGCAATGCATTAGGTTTGTACAAGTTCAATACACCCAACAAGCGAGCCATCTATCTCCATGACACCCCAAGTAAAAGCTTGTTTAACGATGACTTCCGCGCCTATAGCTCAGGTTGCATTCGTGTTGAGCATGCCGAGGAACTCGCTGAGTTGTTATTTGCGACTAAGGTAAAGAAAGTACCCAATCAGGATGATGAACTTGCTCCCAATACAAAGGTTCGACTCAAGAAGCGAATTCCGGTACACATTATTTACCAAACCGTGTTGTTTGAAGAAGAGGGCATACAGTACCGTGGCGACATTTATCAATACGATAAACAGGGTGGCTAATGACAGATATGCATAGAATGGTGATCTTGACCAAAAAATGACAACTAACCTTCTATTGATAAAATTGTAATGAGTATCAATAACTAACCGTGCAAAGGTTACAAATACTAACGTTTTGCACGTTTTTTGTGCGTTGACGCAGCAATCCCCATTATGTATCGTGCGTTTTTTGTTCGATCTAATTGGGTTTTCTTGCTGTATGTCTCAAAGTTTATTTTCACGCCGTCAGTTCCTGACTTACGCTGGTGGTACTGCTGTTGTTGCCTCACTTACTCCTTCTATTGCCTTTGCTTCATACCCTGATCAACCAAGAACGATTAGCATGAACAACCTCCACACTGGTGAAAGGTTAGAGAGCTGCTATTTCGATGGCACTAACTATGTTGGTGATGAGATGGCGCGCCTTAGCAAACTATGTCGTGACTTCCGCCGTAACGAAATATACCCAATGGATAAGAACCTTTTTGATCAAATCACTCAGATTCAAAATATCTTAGGCATTCAAAAAGAAGTTCAGATCATCTCTGGCTACCGCTCTCCAGCAACCAACGAAGCATTACGCTCTAAGTCGAGTGGTGTTGCTAAAAAGAGCTACCACATGCTTGGTAAAGCGATCGATTTCCGTATCGATGGTGTTGATTTGAAAGAGTTGAGAGACGTAGCAAGAAGCCTACAAGCGGGTGGTGTTGGTTACTATGCTCGCAGCAATTTCATTCACATTGATACTGGCCCTGTGCGAACTTGGTAGAGCAAGACTCAATGGGTGAGCAAAGCGGTAGGTACTTGTCAAAGTAGACATCCAATGTCATAGTTTGCCCAAATTTCAGTTTGCCCTCTAAGGTTTGTATATGTCTCTTAAGTATCAAGTTGTACCTGTTACCTCTTTCGCTCAAAACTGCTCGATTGTATGGTGTGATGAAACCATGGAAGGTATCGTTGTTGATCCAGGTGGTGACATTCAACAGCTAGCTGCAATCATCGAAGAGCTGGGCGTTAAGGTAGTGAACTTGGTGCTGACTCATGGTCACTTAGATCATGTGGGGGGTACGGTGCCACTTTCTGAGATGCTGAAGGTAGAGATTGTTGGCCCACATAAGGCAGATAACTTCTGGCTACAAGGCCTAGAGAATCAAAGCCAAATGTTCGGTTTCCCACTGTGTAAAGCGTTTGAACCAAACACTTGGTTAGAAGAGGGTGACAAAGTAACGTTTGGTAACCAAGTTATCGATGTGATTCATACTCCGGGCCACACACCCGGCCACGTGGTACTGTTTAGCGAGCAAGCTCGTTTAGCGTTTGTTGGTGATGTGTTGTTTAACGGTGCCATTGGTCGTACTGACTTCCCGCAAGGCGATTTCAACACGCTTATCACATCAATCAAGACCAAGCTTTGGCCACTAGGCAGCGATGTAACTTTCGTTCCGGGTCACGGACCTGAATCGACATTCGGTCGTGAGCGCGCTTCAAACCCGTTCGTAGCAGATGAGATGCCTCTGTACTAAGTCAGTTATTGAATACCAAAACGATTGAAAATGAAGCTTAGCTTTTCTTCTGAAAGCTAAGCTTTTTTTATGGTTCATTGCGGGTTAGCGTGAACATTCACTTCTATAGCTTTGAGTGTTAATTAGAAATACGTTCGGCAGCGGCTAGGTAGCGCCTAGCAAGGCCCACAAACTCTTCCCCACTAATATTTAGGTCATTGGTTGATATAAAAATATCGTAGCCGTGAAAACCTCTTTGATATTTCATTCTGTTAGCGAGCATCGCCTGTAGTCCAGAGTAATTTTTGATGACGGCTTTCTCGTCATTTGACGTTTTAGAGGGTTCAGATGTAGCTTGTGTTTGGCTGTTACTAAAATAGCTCTCTTCAGTGTTTTCTGATTCTTTCAATTTACTTAGCTCTACACAGCCAGCTTCAGTACAGCGGGCGTGGTAATGCGAAGAGTCGAGAACCATGTCTTCAAACTTCGATTCTTTCCCTGCTTGTTTGGCACCTAAATACAAAAGTGCACGCTGGCTGAGCAGTAGTTCGCAGGTGATTTTAGGGCAGATGGAATCCAAGTAGGGTGAGTAATCTTTGACCTTAATACCGATCCAAGGAAGAGGTTGATGCCATCCATCTTGTTCATAAGTACACAAGCCGATTTTTTGGATATTACTCCATTTTAAAACCCACCCGCCCTTATAAAAATGCTGCTGAAAATGTGTTGGTGTGAGTGTGAACATCACTCTGCTACGTAGCATTAAATAATAGCCTGTTCCAAGCAACGTAATAATGCAAAAAGCGCCTACGATCAGTAACTTTGGATTGTCGCTATAAAGTGCAATGATGAAGCAAATAAAGCCTAAAATAACAGCTAGAATACGGTATGAGCGAGTGAACGAAGGCAAAGAGAAATTAGTGAGATGACGAGTGTCCATAGGCAACACCAAGTTTTCATATTTTTGTCTGGATGGATAACCAGTGTATATGACCCTGAATTGATAAGTCGATGTTTAAATAATAGACGCTAGTAGACAATATCGGTATTTTTCGTCGACTTTCGACGCTTCACTCTACAAATAGCTCCTGTTTTTTGGTATAAATCGCGCTTCAAATTTTCACCACTGCGAAAAGAGCAGTGAACTGGAGAAATATTCAATGAGACTTGCTCATAAGCGTAAGGTGCAGGCTAAACTGCAGAAACGCACTAAAGCGGCTGTAGTTAAAGCAGTGGCAACGCCGAAAAAAGCGAAGCCTGTCGCAGAGAAAGTTGTAGCAGAAAAAACTGTAGCAGCAAAACCAGCGGTAGAGAAAACAGTAGCAGCAACTAAAGAAGTTGCAGTAGCACTGACTCCTAAGCAACAACAAGTTCTAGACATCGTTGTTAGCAATGCTGAAGGCATTAACCCTAAAGGTATCGGCCTAGCAGCTGGTCAAGAAGACGCGAAAGCAGCTTCATGGGCAACAGGCGCATTGAAAAAACTTCTTGAAGAAAACCTAGTAGCGAAAGAGCAGCTAGCAGGTAACAAGGTTATCTACAAAGCTATCTAATCCCACGGGATGATATTCGCTTCGTTAAGTTTTTAAGCCTCGATTATCGAGGCTTTTTTGTATCTGAAAGGTGCTGAATAACTCCTTTACTTTTCCCACTCTAAATATCCTCTTAACTTATTCACGATAACTTCCAATTTTGTTTCTTATCAGCGAGCACTAAAGTAGGGCGGATCAACCGATAAATGCGGATGACTCTCCCTAAAATGCAGCAACGACTAGAGCTTCATCACGAAATGGGAATCAATTGTTAATACGGGTACATTGTAACTACTTAGGTATTTATC